>JAEYTW010000323.1 GCA_023433835.1 Pseudomonadota bacterium
CCACGATGCCTACTGGCGCGCGGTGGTTGCCGATCTCGGCCTCGTCTTCCGGCGGCCGTTCGACCAGGTCCTGGACGATCGGGGCGCGCCGGCCTGGCCGCGCTGGTTTCCCGGGGCGACGCTCAACTTCACCGACACCGTGCTGGCCGGGCCGGCCGAAGCGCCGGCGCTGATCTGCCTGGCCGAGGATGGCGCGCGCCGCGATCTCGATCGGGCCGGATTGCGCCGCGAGATCGAGACCGCGATGGGCCGCCTTGCCACGCTCGGCATCGGGCGGGGCGATCGCGTCGGCCTGCTGCTGCCCAACATCGCCGAGGCCGCCATCGTCATGCTGGCGGTGGCGCGGATGGGGGCGATCGTCGTGCCGCTCTATTCCGGCTTCGGGCCGGAGGCGATCGCCACCCGGCTGAACGCGGCACGGGCCGGCGTGCTGGTCACCTGCGACGGCTTCCGCCGCCAGGGGCGCGACATCGCGGTCAAGCCGGCCGTCGACGCGGCGCTCGCCCAGGTGCCGTCGGTCAGGCGCGTCGCGGTGGTCGGGCGCGCATCGGGCGGCGATGCGTGGGACGAGATCGCGGTGGCCGAGACCGCCAGCCCCGACATGGATCCCGACGATCCCTGGATGATCATCTATACCTCGGGCACCACGGGCAAGCCGAAGGGCACCGTGCATACCCATGCCGGCTTCCCGTTCCGCGTGGCCCATGACGTGGCCTACCAGTTCGATTTCCACGCCGGCGACCGGTTCTTCTGGTACTCGGACATGGGCTGGATGATCGGACCGCTGGCGGTGTGCGCGCCGCTGATGCTGGGCGGCACGCTGGTGCTCTACGACGGCGGGCCGGCCGAGGCCGCGACCTTGCGTGCCGCGGTCGCCGCCGGCGTCACCCATTTCGGCAGCGCGCCGACCCTGCTCCGCTCGCTGGCCGCAGCCTATCCGCGCCTGCCGGCGAACTTGCGGCCGCCCTGCCGCACCCTGATGACGGCGGGCGAGGCGATCGATGCCGACACCTTCCGCTGGTACCAGCGCGAAGTCGGCGGCGATGCGCTGCCGGTGATCAACTACACCGGCGGCACCGAAGTCTCGGGCGGCATCCTGTCGAACGTCGTGGTCAAGCCGATCGTACCAGGCCGCTTCAATGCCGCGGTGACCGACGTCGATGCCGACGTGGTCGACGGCGAACTGGTCATCCGCCGGCCGATGATCGGCATGACCCGCGGCTTCTGGGACGAGCCGATGCGCTACCTGGAAAGCTACTGGCAGCGCCACCCCGGGCTGTGGGCGCACGGCGATCTCGCCGTGCGTCACGCGGACGGCAGTTGGGAACTGCGCGGCCGGGCCGACGACGTGCTGAAGGTTTCCGGCCGCCGCGTGGGCCCCGCCGAGATCGAGGAGGCGGCAATGGCCCATGGCGGCATCCTCGCCGCCGCCGCGATCGGCATGCCCGATGCGCGATCGGGCCAGGCGGTCTGGCTTTTTATCGTCCCGCAGGAGGGGCGGGCCGATACGGAAGGCCTGCGCCGCCATCTCGGCAGCGTGCTCGGCCCCGGCCTGCGGCCCGCCCGCGTCATCGCGGTGGCCGACCTGCCGCGCACCCGCAACGGCAAGATCCTGCGGCGCGTGGTGCGCGGCCTGGCGCTGGGCGAGACGCCCGGCGACCTCTCCTCCCTCGACAATCCCGCGGCGCTCGACCTCATCGCCGCCGCCCTCTGAGGTATGCCATGGACCTGAAGATCCAGACCGACGCCGCCACCCCGGCCGATCCCGCCAACCGCCACGTGCTGGTGCCCTGGGCGGTGCAGGGCGGGTTGAACCCGCCCAATATCGTGCGCGCCAAGGGGTCGTGGTTCTACGACGACCGCGACCGCCCCTATCTCGACCTGACCTCGGGCTATGTCGCCGTCTCGCTCGGCCATGGCCACCCGAAGGTGGTCGCCGCGATCCAGGCCCAGGCCGAGCGGCTGTGCTGGGTCGCCTCCGGCTATTTCAACGATGTCCGGGCACGCTATGCCCAGGCATTGTCCGCAATCTCGCCGTGGGCGGAAGGCGCGCGCGTGCATTTCGCCAGCGGCGGGGCCGAGGCCAACGACGATGCGATCAAGATCGCGCGGCTGGTGACGCGGCGGCCCAAGGTGCTGTCGGCCTATCGCTCCTACCACGGTTCGACCATCGGCGGCAGCGCGCTGACCGGCGTCGACCGCTGGCGCGACCCGATGCCCAACCTGCCGGGCATCGTGCGCTTCTTCGCGCCCTATCCCTATCGCTCGCCGTTCCACACGGAAGACGGGCCGACCGAGACGGCGCGGGCGCTGGACCATGTCAGGCGCATCCTGTCGCACGAGGGGCCGCAGAACGTCGCCGCGATCATGATCGAGCCGGTGACGGGGTCGAGCGGCCTGGTCGTCTATCCCGACGGCTATCTCACCGGCCTGCGCGAGATCTGCGACCGCCATGGAATCCTGCTGATCTTCGACGAGGTGATGACCGGCTTCGGCCGCGTCGGCCGGGCCTTTGCCGCCCAGCGCCTCGGCGTCGCGCCCGACCTGTTGTCGTTCGCCAAGGGGGCCAGCGCCTCCTACACCCCGCTCGGCGGCGTGCTGGTGCGCGAGGGGATCGCGCAATTCTTCGACGAGAACCTGTTCGACGTCGGCCATACCCATGCCGGCCACGTGCTGGCAGTCGCCGGCGGGCTCGCCGCCCTCGAGGTCTACCAGGAGGAAGGCCTGTTCGAGCGCGCCATCGAGATCGAAGGCTGGCTGCGCGAAGGCCTGGGCGCGTTGCAGCGGCGCCATGAGGTGCTGGGCGACGTCCGCGGCCTCGGCGCCCTGTTCGGGCTGGAGCTGGTGCGCGACAGGCAAAGCCGCGAGCCGCTGGTGGCCTGGCACGACCCGGCCGGTTCGGGCGTGATGAAGACCTTCTTCGGCACGCTGCTCTCCCGCGGCGTCCACGCCTACGGCCGCTACAACATGGTGCTCGTCGCCCCGCCGCTGACCATCAGCCGTGACGAACTGCATATCGGGCTGGATGCGCTCGATGCCGGCCTGGCGGCGGTAGCCAATTGACGTCTAGCCCGGCAGCGCTTCAACCGGATCGATGAACGCAATTCCGAGCGGTGCGAAATGCCTGCCATTTCGGGTCAACAGCACGAGACCATGCGTGGCAGCCGTGGCGGCGATCGCGACATCGGCAAAGCCCGGATGCCGGCCGGCGGCCAATGCACGGTCCGACAGGCTGCCGGCAACTCGGGCGGTTCGGGCATCGAGGGGCAGGATGCGGTCCCCACCGTTTTCGATCAAGGCTTCCAGCCATTGTACGAGCATGTCCGCGCGCTCTGTGCCCCCAGCGCGCCGCAATTTGCAAACGCCTTGTTCGATCTCCGCGATCGTCACCGCCGAGAGATAGAGCACATCGCTTCGGTCCCGCATCCATTGAGCCAGGGAATCATTCGCGGGTTTACCCGGCGCCAACAACGACAGGACCGAGGTATCGAGCAAATAGCCGGAATTCACAGATCGACTTCGCGCAACGGCGTCTGGTCGCGATCAAACTCGGCGCCACCGGGAAACGACAGCAGCAGTTCGGCGAACGACGGGCGATCCTCGGGGTACAGCCGCCGCGCATCCTCGACGGGGACCACCACCGCCGCCGGCCGACCATGACGCGTGATGATCGTGGGTTTTCCATGTTCGGCAGCTTCGATCAGGGCCGAGAATTTCGCCTTGGCGTCGCGAATCTGGATGGATCGCATGGCACATCCCTAATGTGACCACATGAAGTCACGATAGACCGCCACCCTGGAGAGTTCAAGCTTCCAGCTGGTCCGGCGTCCGCAGGCGATACCCGATCCCCAGTTCGGTCAGCAGGTAGCGCGGCCGGGTGGGGTCGGGTTCGATGCGGTTGCGCAGCTTGCGCATGAAGATGCGCAGGTAGTGCACGTCCTCGACATGGGCCGCGCCCCAGACCTCGCGCAGCAGCTGGTCGTGGGTGACGACCTTGCCGGCGTGGCGCACCAGGTGGTGCAGCAGGCGGTATTCCTTCGGCGACAGCTTGACCTCGGTGCCGCCGACCGAGACGCGGCGGCGGGCGACGTCGACGACCAGCGTGCCGACGGTGAAGACCGGCTCGGGCGCGGTGCCGCTGCCCTGGCGGCGGCGCAGGCCCGCACGGATGCGCGCCACCAGCTCGGCCATGCCGAAGGGCTTGGTGACGTAGTCGTCGGCACCGGCCTCCAGCGCCGCGACCTTCTCGGCCTCGCGGGCACGCACCGACAAGACGATGATCGGCATTTCCGACCAGTCGCGGATCTGGCGCAGCAGGTCGAGGCCGTCGCGGTCGGGCAGGCCGAGATCGAGCAGCACCAGGTCGGGCATCACCGCCATCGCCTGGCGCAGGCCCTCGGTCGCGTTCTCGGCCTCGGCCACCGCGAAGCCGGCGAGGCTGAGGCCCGTCTTGAGCAGCCGGCGGATCTGGCGTTCGTCGTCGACCACCAGGATGGTGGCGGCCTGTTCCTGTTCGGTCATGCGCGCCCCCCGGCGGCCGGCAGAGTGATGCGGAAAGTGGCGCCGTGGCCGACCCCGGCGCTTTCGACCGTCAGCCCGCCGCCGCAGGCCTCGACGAAGGCGCGTGCAATGGTCAGGCCGAGCCCGGCGCCAGCCGGCCGGGCATCGTGGTCGCCGCCCCGGTAATAGCGGTCGAACACCATCGGCAGTTCGTCGGCCGCGATGCCGACACCCTGGTCGGCCACCGCCAGCTCGACCTTGTCGCCCTGGCCGGTCGCCTGCAGCCGGATCGCCGACCCTTCGCCGGAATATTTCGCGGCGTTCTCCAGCAGGTTGACCAGCGCATGCTCGAGCAGCAGCGGATCGGCCCGGATCATCGCGAGGTCAAGCGGCAGGGCGACGCCGATGCGATGCCGTTCCAGCCGCGGCCCGGCCTGGCGCAGCGCGGCATCGACGATGTCGGCCAGCTCCACCGCCTCCGGGCGCGGGTGCAGCGCGCCGCCGCGGATGCGGCCGAGGTCGAGCAGATTGGCGATGAAGCGGGCCAGCCGCTCGGCCTCCTCGCGGATGGTGACGACGAGATCGGCGCGGGTCGCCTCGTCGGCGACGGCGCCGAAGCTTTCCAAGGTCGTCGCCGCGCCGATGATGGCGGCCAGCGGTGTCTGGAAATCGTGGCTGACCGAATTGAGCAGCGCCTCGCGCAGTTTCTCGGCCTTGTCCTTGACGCGGGCATCCTCGATGGCGACGGCAAGCTGGGCGCGCTCGACGCCGATGGCCGCCTGGTCGACCAGGGCGGCGACCAGGCGGGCATCCGCCGTCGGCACCCCCTCGGCCGCGGTGCCCAGGACCAGCATGGCGATCGGCCCGCGCCCGGTACGCAGCAGGTGGAAACGCGGCGCCGCGACTTCGGCGCCCCGCCACAGCGCCTCGGCGGTGGCGAGATCGTCCGCCGGCAGCGCGTGATCCTCCAGTCGCGTCGCCAGCACGGCAAAGCGACCCTCGTCGGCGGGCAGCAGCAGGAAGGCGCGGCGGCCGAGCGCGGCCTCGAGATGGTCGAGCACTTCGAGGCAGATATCGTTGGGATCGGCGATCGCGGCCAGGCGCTGGCTGAACTGGTGCAGCGCGGTGATCAGCGCCTCGCGCATCGCGCCGGCCTGCGCCTCGCGCCTTGCGGCGGCGGCAAGCCAGCTGCCGGTCACGGCGACGGTGACGAAGATGACAAGGTCGAGCAGGTCCTGGGCCTCGGCCACGCCGAAAGTGACATGCGGCGGATAGAGCAGGTAACCGGACAGCGACACCGCGACCAGCGCGGCGCAGAGCGAGGCGACCAGGCCGAACAGCACCGCGGCCACCAGGATCGGGGCGACGAAGATGATCGAGAGATGCGGCAGGGTGGTCGAACGCTCGACCAGCGCCACGAGGGCCGCGGTCACCACCACCATGCCCATGCCGAGCGGCGGGCCGTAGAGCCAGCGCCTGGCCAGCATGCCGCGCCAGCGCGACCGGGGCATCGTCAATCCTCGTCGCGCCGGCCGCGGCGCGGCGGCGCGGGCAGCGCCGGCATTTCCTCGGCCAGCGACTCCAGCCGTTCGCGGATATGGTTGATGACGATGCGGGCCGGCGGCGCCAGGCGCTTGGCCCGGGGCACCAGGATGCCGATCTGGCTGTCCGACAGGCGCGGCTCGGCCAGCGGCACGTGGACCAGGGTGCCCGAGCGGATCTCGTCGATGAACCCGACCGGCGTGAAGAAGCCGATCCCCAGCCCCCGCAGCATCGACTGGCGCATGAATTCGATCGAATTCGAGACGATGCGCGGCGTGAAGCGCGCCCCGGACTGCGCGAATTCGGTGACCATGATGGCGTCGAGCAGCCAGCGGTCGTGCAGCATCAGCACCGGATAGGCGGCGCATTCGGTCAGGGTCAGCCAGCGCCGCTTGGCCAGCGGATGGTCGGGCCGCATCACCGCGCCGACCGCGGTGGTGATCTCGGCCAGGGTATCGACGCCGCGATAGCGCTTGTCGACGAACAGAACACCGAAATCGTTGCGGCCCGACCGCAGCTCCTCGCCGATCTTGGAGGGGTCGACCGTCATCACCGTGAAGCTGATGCCGGGATGGCGCTGGCCGATCTCCTCGACCATCTGCGGCATGAAGCGGACCAGCAGCGATTCGAGCGAGATCATCCGGACCGAGCCGGTGACCGTGCCGGAGAGGCCGGCGATCTCGGCCCGCGCCCGCTCGAAATCCGTCATCGTCTCGCGCACGTGGCGCAGCAGCACCTCACCTGCGGCAGTGGGCAAGACACCGTTGCGGCGGCGTTCGAACAGCGGCGTGCCGATCTCCTCCTCCAGCTTGAGGATCTGGCGGTTGACGGCTGAAGACGCAACGTTCAGCGCCTCGGCCGCGCGGCGGATCGAGCCCAGCCGGGCCACCTGTTCGACATACCGCAGAACCGCCGCGTGCATCGCCTTCCCATACCGCAAGTAGAAATCGGTGATGCCAAAATAGCAGCACCACGCGCGAAAATCTGTTCTTTTCGCGCTCGCCGGCCCCGTCATACTCGCCCTTCAAGAACTTTTCGTCCGACCGCGTAAAGACGGCGGGCCACCTCAGGGGAAACGGGGCACAGCCGCCGGCCAATCACGGCCGCCGGCGCAGGAGAGGGCTTGAGACAATGGATACCAAGGGCAAATTGCATCTGGGGCGCCGCGGCCTGCTGAAGGGCGCGGCCGGCCTTGCCGGCCTGGCGGCCACGGCGGGCCTGCCCCGGATCGGCTATACCCAGGCCAAGACCACCACGGTCAACATCCAGCTGGGATGGCTTGCCGGCAACAACCAGATCGGCGACATCGTCGCCAAGAAGCTCGGCTATTTCGAGGAAGAAGGGCTGAACGTCCAGATCCAGCCGGGCGGGCCCTCGATCGACGGCGTCGCCATCGTCGCGTCGGGGCGCTTCGAATTCGGCCAGGTCTCGTCCTCGCCCTCGCTGATGCTGGCCGCCTCGCAGAAAATTCCGGTGAAGTGCTTCGCCGTCGGCGCCCAGGAGCACCCCTACGCCTTCTTCTCGCTGCCCAAGACCCCGATCCGCAAGCCGCAGGACATGATCGGCAAGAAGATCGGCGTGCAGGCGACCGGCAAGATCCTGCTGCAGGCGCTGCTGAAGCGCCACAACATCCCCGAGAAGGACGTCAACATCGTCGTCGTCGGCGCCGACATGACGCCGCTGCTGACCGGCCAGGTCGACGCCATCTCCGGCTGGGTGACCAACACCACCGCGCTGGCCGTGCTGGGCGCCGACCGCATCGACATGCGGCTGTGGGACAACGGCGTCAAGCTCTATGCCCTGCCCTACTACACCACGACCGACATCCTGACCAAGAAGGCCGACATGGTCGAGCGCTTCACCCGCGCCTCGGCCAAGGGCTGGGCCTATGCCCGCGACAATGTCGAGAAGTCGGTCGACCTGATGATCCAGGAATACCCGAACCTCGTGAAGAAGGACGAGATCGAGGGCACCTCGACCCTGATGAAGTTCGTCTTCACCCCGACGACGAAGGCCAACGGCTGGGGCACGTTCGACACTGCGGTCTGGCAGGACCAGATCAAGCTGTACGACGAACTCGGCCAGTTCTCGGCCGGGGCGCCCAAGCTCGACCAGGTGGTGACCACGGCCATCCTGGACGCGACGAAGGCCGCCCGCCCCAAGATCGGTTGAGGTCATAGATGACGGTCCAGGCCATCGCCATGCGGCAGACGCCGCCTGACAACGCCGCGCCGGCGCAAGCCGGCACGGCGATCGACTGCCGCGGCATCACCGTGCGCTTCACGACCGAGCGCGGCACGGTGACGGCCCTGCAGGATGTCGACCTGCAGGTGCCGACCGGCAGCTTCATCACGCTGCTGGGCCCGTCGGGCTGCGGCAAGTCGACGCTGTTGCGCGTGGTCGCGGACCTCATCGAACCCTCCTCGGGCGCGCTGACCGTCCTGGGAGACAAGCCGTCGGTGGCGCGCGAGCGCCGCGACATCGGCTTCGTCTTCCAGGATGCGGCGCTGCTGCCCTGGCGCACCGCGCTGCAGAACGTCACCCTGCCGCTCGAAGTCGGCGGCGGCGACAAGCGGCCGGGCAACCGCGACCCGCGCGAACTGCTGGCGCTGGTCGGGCTGGCCGGCTGGGAGGAAGCCTATCCGCACGAGCTGTCGGGCGGCATGCGCCAGCGTGTGGCGATCGCCCGCGCGCTGGTCTCCGGCCCGAAGCTCCTGATGATGGACGAGCCGTTCGGCGCGCTGGACGAGATCACCCGCGACCGCCTGAACGAAGAGCTGCTCGACGTCTGGGCCAAGACCGGGGTCACCATCCTGTTCGTCACCCATTCGATCTACGAGGCCGCCTTCCTCGGCCAGCAGGTCCTGCTGCTTGCCGCGCGCCCCGGCCGGGTGCGCGAGCTGGTCAACGTCGAGCTGCCGGGCGAACGCCGCCTGCCCGTGCGCGAGACCGTCGAGTTCGTGCAACTCGCCGGCCATCTGCGCCGCGTCCTGGAGACCTGCTGATGAGCGACCATGCCCTCGACCCCGGGGCCGGCCTCGCCGGCGCCTTCACCGACGACAAGGCCGCCCAGGCCAAGTTCCTCGCCCATCAGCGCCGCCTCCTGTGGCGCAAGCGCATCCTGCCCGTCATCGCCATCGCCGGGCTGATCTTCCTGTGGTGGGCGGCGGTGGCCGTCTTCGACATCAAGCCGTTCATCGCGCCCTCGCCGGTCGCCGTCGTCCAGACCATCGTCGCCAAGTTCGGCATTCTGATGTCGAACCTGCTGCCGACCGCGATCGAGGCGGTGCTGGGCTTCATCCTCGGCAACGCCGCCGCGATCCTGATCGCGACCGCCTTCGTCCAGAAGAAGACGATGGAGGAAGCCTTCTTCCCCGTCGCGGTGATGATCAACACCATCCCGGTCGTCGCCAAGGCGCCGATCCTGGTGCTGCTGCTCGGCAACGGCATGGAGCCCAAGATCGCCATCGCCGCGCTGATCTGCTTCTTCCCCACGCTGGTCAACATGACGCGCGGCCTGCGCGACGTGAACCCCCAGGCCCTCGAGCTGATGAAGGTGCTGTCGGCCTCGCAGTCCGAGATCTTCTTCAAGATCCGCGTCCAGAATTCGCTGCCCTATCTCTTCTCCGCCCTCAAGATCGCCGCCTCGACCGCCGTGATCGGCGCCATCGTCGGCGAATGGATCGGGTCGACGACCGGCATCGGCGCCCTGATCATCCAGGCCACCTACAATTTCGACTCCGCCCTGCTCTACGCCACGATCGCCGTCGGCTCGACCTTCTCCGCGGCCTTCTTCGGCGTCATCACCTATGCCGAGCGTCGCATCCTGAAGTGGAACGTCGGCCGCGCCGTCTGACGACGGCGGCGCCTCAAAGAAAGGACTTCGGTCATGAACACAACTCCTGATTTCATCAGCGAACCCGGCGGCCAGGTTCCGGTAGCCGGCTCGGCCGACCTCGTCGTCGTCGGCGGCGGCCCGGCCGGCATCTCGGCCGCGGTGGCCGGCGCCCGCCAGGGCCTGTCGGTGATCCTGCTGGAGCGTTATCCCTATCTCGGCGGGCTGGCCTCGGGCGGCATGGTCCTCGTGCTCGACGACATGTGCAACGGCCAGGAAATCTCGGTCAAAGGCATCTGCGGCGAGATGATCGACCGCATGGAGAAGATGGGGCTGTGCGTCACCCCGCCGGAAGCCGACCGCCGCTCGGACTGGGAGATGTGGAAGAAGTGGTCGCGCTGGGGCGTGTTCGACTTCCACTCGCACCACAAGCCGCAGCCGGTCTGCTATGCCGCCGCCTTCGACCCGGACGGCTACAAGCGCGCCGCCAACGACATGGTGGCCGAGGCCAAGATCGACCTGCGCCTGCATAGCTGGTTCTCGCGCGCCATCACCGAAGGCGGCCGCATCACCGGCGTGATCACCGAAAGCAAGGAAGGCCGCCAGGCCATCCTCGGCCGCACCGTGGTCGACGCAACCGGCGACCTCGACGTCGCCGCCTCGGCCGGCGCCCCGGTCACCAACGGCGCCTTCATCGTGACGACCGTCTTCCGCCTCGGCGGCGTCGATACCGAAACCGCCGAGCGCTTCGAATACGAGGAGCCGGAGAAGTTCAACGCCATCGACCGCGAAGCCAAGAAGATCATGGGCGGATCGTGGGACAAGTGGTGGCTGAAGACCCCGCTGCCCGGCATCGTCTGGTGCAACTGCCCGCACATGGCCGGCTATGACGGCCTCAAGGTCGCCGACCTGACCCGCGCCGACTTCGAAGGCCGCCGCCGCATGAACGCGCTGGTCGAATACGTCCGCCAGAACATGCCGGGCTTCGCGAACGCCTTCATCGTCGACGTCGCCCCGCAGCTCGGCATCCGCCAGACCCGACTGCTCGAAGGCCACTACGTGATGACCAAGGAGGATGTGACGAACCGCCGCCACTTCCCCGACACCGTCGCCCGCGGCCGCGACTACTACTACCCCTACCGCTCGCTGCTGCCCAAGAACGTCGGCCAGCTGCTGGTTGCCGGCCGGCACTATTCGGCGACCGGTTCGGCCCAGCGCATCTCGCGCGAGATCCCGCCCTGCATGGCGATGGGCGAGGCCGTCGGCGTCGCCGCCGCCCTGTCGCTGCAGGCCGGCGTGCCGGTCGAGCAGGTCGACGTGAAGAAGGTCCAGCAGGTGCTGCGCGCGCAGGGTGCCGATCCCGGCGACGTCCCGGCGCCGAACGCCACCACGGGCGAAGAGGCCGCGGCGTAATGAGCGGGGACAGCCAGAAGGCCCAGCCCCCCAAGGCCCAGCCGCTGTCGGGCATCAAGGTCATCGACTTCACCCAGGTGATGATGGGGCCTTGCGCCACGCAGATGCTGGCCGATTACGGCGCCGACGTGATCAAGATCGAGCGCGCGGGGGCGGGCGACCTCTCCCGCACCTCGATATCAGACGATCCCGACGGCCTCGACAATCCGGTCTTCCGCAGCCTGAACCGCAACAAGCGCTCGATCGCGCTCGACGTGCGCGGCCCCGAGGGCAAGGAAGTCGTCTACGAGCTGGTCAAGACCGCCGACGTGGTGGTGAATAATTTCCGCGCCGGGGTGATGGAGCGGATGGGCTTCGGCTACGAGGCGCTGTCCAAGATCAACCCGCGCATCATCTGCGCCTTCGGCTCGGGCTTCGGCCAGACCGGCCCGCTCGCCCACAAGGGCGGCCAGGACATCCTGGCCCAGGCCCTGTCGGGCGTCATGCATCGCCGGCCCAATGCCGACCAGAAGCTAAGCGTCTATTCGACGGCGCTGGCCGACTACTCGGCCGGCATGCATCTGGTGCAATCGATCCTGCTGGCGCTGCTGCAGCGCGACCGCACCGGCACCGGCCAGCAGGTGTCGGTCTCGCTCTACGATTCGATGCTGGCGATGCAGATGCAGGAAGCGGCCATGTGGCTGCAGCGCCGGCGCGACCTGAACTGGGGCTCGTTCCCGCTGACCGGCGTGTTCGAAACCACCGACGGCGCGCTGGTCCTGGTCGGCGCGTTCAAGGCCAACCCGTTGCAGGACATCTGCCGGGCGCTCGACCTGCCCGACCTGTCGGCCGATCCGCGGCATGCGACCTTCGCCGCCCAGGTCGCGACCAAGGCCGAGCTGCAGGGCAAGTTCGCCGAGCGGTTCGCGACCAACACCACCGCCTACTGGCTCGGCCGGCTGGAGGAGCAGGATCTGCTCTGCGCCCCCGTCCAGACCATTGCCGAGGCCCTGGCCAGCGAGCAGACCGCGGCCAACGGCATGATCGTCGGCTATGGCGACGACATGAAGCTGATCGGCTCGCCCTTGACCATGGACCCGTCGGCGTTCCAGTTGCGCCGCCGGCCACCGAAGCTCGGCGAGCACGGCCACGACGTGCTGAGCGAGGCCGGCTTCGCGCCCGAGCGCATCGCCGCGCTGAAAGCCGCGAAGGTGGTGGCATGAGCCTGCGTGTCGAAACCACCAACGGCGTCGCCCGCGTCACCATCGACCGGCCCGATCGCATGAACGCAATCGACCAGCCGACCGAAAAGGCGCTGATCGAGGCCTGGGAGAAGATCGAGCGCGACCGGTCGGTCCGCGTCGTGGTGCTGACCGGTGCCGGCGAGCGCGCCTTCTGCACCGGCGCCGACATGAAGTCGGGTTCGGGCTCGTCGGGCCTCGAATACTGGTCGACCCACCGCCCCGGCGGGTTCGGCGGCATCGCGCTGCGCGACACGCTGGACGTGCCGGTGATCGCCCGGGTCAACGGCCATGCGCTGGGCGGCGGGTTCGAGATGGTGCTGGGCTGCGACCTGGTGGTCGCGGCCGAGAATGCCACCTTCGGCCTGCCCGAGCCGCGCGTCGGCCGCCTGGCACTGGACGGCGGCATCGCCGTGCTGCCGCGCCGGGTCGGCCTTGTCCTGGCCTTGGGCCTGTTGCTGACCGGGCGGCGGATGGGCGGGGCCGAGGCGCTCGGCCTCGGCCTCGTCAACGAGGTGGTGCCGACGGCCGGGCTCGACGCCGCGGTCGACCGCTGGGTGGCCGAGATGCTGGCCTGCGCGCCGCTGTCCCTGCGCGCCATCAAGCAGATGGTGCGCGCCGGCAGCCGGCTGACGGCCCAGGAGGCGCAGGCGCTGCGCACCCCGGCGCTGGTCGAGGCCTTGCGGTCCAAGGACCAGGACGAAGGCGTGCTGGCGTTCCAGGAAAAACGCGCGCCGGTCTGGAAAGGCGAATAAAGGGACAGCCCTCATGGCCTATGTCATCGTCTCGCCCTG
Organism: Pseudomonadota bacterium; assembly: GCA_023433835.1. Classification (GTDB taxonomy): domain Bacteria; phylum Pseudomonadota; class Alphaproteobacteria; order Ferrovibrionales; family Ferrovibrionaceae; genus JAFKFH01. The sequence continues at coordinate 13,305 of JAEYTW010000323.1, forward strand.
CATCGATGTGAAGGACGGCGCCTGCCAGACGGTGTGCCCGGTCGAGTGCATCTACGAGGGCGGGAGGATGATGTACATCCACCCCGACGAATGCATCAATTGCGGGATCTGCCTGTCGGTCTGCCCGGTCCAGGCGATCTACGACGAGGAGGACCTGCCGGAAGCCGCGCAAGCTTTCAAGGCGATCAATGCCGAGTTCTTCGGCCCCGGTGTCACCGGTTGGGGCAACCCCGGTGGTTCATCACCAAAATTCGTTACGGGGCTTGACCATCCCGCCATCACGGTGACGTAATCGATATCGACCCTTGGGGATATTGAAGCGAACCAAAAAGCCAACATCTTAGTTGGTAGATGGCGTGGACAGCGACTCGAGTCGCCCATCCCGGCGGCGAGAGCGCGAGCGATCGGAGGGTTGCCATGACGCAAGAGGACGTTTTCGACCTCTATGCGAGTGCTTTCGACAGCCGCAAGTCGCAGCGGATGTCGCTGAGAGATTATCTCTCCGGTTGCCGATCAGACCCGACACTCTACCTTTCAGCCGCCGAGCGCATGGTGCAGGCGATCGGCGAGCCGACGGTGATAGACACCTCGCAGGATGCCCGGCTCGGCCGCATCTTCATGAACCGGTCGATCAAGGTCTACCCTGCCTTCAAGGATTTCTTCGGCATGGAGGAGACGATCGAACGGATCGTCGGCTTCTTCCAGTATGCCGCGCAGGGTCTCGAGGAACGCAAGCAGGTGCTCTACCTGCTCGGCCCCGTCGGCGGCGGCAAGTCGTCGCTGGCCGAGCGGCTCAAGACCCTGATGGAGAAACAGCCGATCTACGTGCTGGGCGCCGGCGACGAGATCAGCCCGACCTTCGAATCGCCGCTCGGCATCTTCGACCCTGAGCGCATGGCGCCGGTGCTTGAGGAACGCTACGGCATTCCCCGCCGCCGCCTGACCGGCCTGATGAGCCCCTGGGCGGTCAAGCGCGTGCGCGAGTTCGACGGCGATATCTCCAAGTTCTGCGTGTATAAGATGTATCCGTCGAAGCTGGCCCAGGTCGGCATCGCGCGCACCGAGCCGGGCGACGACAACAACCAGGATATCTCCACCCTGGTCGGCAAGGTCGATATCCGCAAGCTCGAGGTCTACAGCCAGAACGATCCGGACGCCTATACCTTCTCGGGCGGGCTGAACCTGACGACGCAGGGCATGCTCGAATTCGTCGAGATGTTCAAGGCGCCGATCAAGATGCTGCACCCGCTGCTGACCGCGACGCAGGACGGCAGTTACGTCGGCACTGAATCGATCGGCGCGATCCCCTATCAGGGCATCATCCTCGCCCATTCCAACGAGGCGGAATGGCAGGCCTTCAAGAACAACCGCAACAACGAAGCCTTCATCGACCGCATCTGCGTGGTGAAGGTGCCGTATTGCCTGCGCACCAACGAAGAGACCGAGATCTATCGCAAGCTGGTGCGCGAATCGGAACTGGGCGGCGCACCCTGCGCGCCGTCGACGCTCGACATGCTGGCGCAGTTCTGCGTCATGACCCGGCTGAAGAAACACGAGAATTCCAACCTCTACTCGAAGATGCGGGTCTATAATGGCGAGAACCTGAAGGACATCGATCCCAAGGCCAAGTCGATCCAGGAATATCGCGACGCCGCCGGCGTCAACGAAGGCATGAACGGCATCTCGACCCGTTTCGCCTTCAAGGTGCTGTCGGAAACCTTCAACTACGACTCGTCGGAGGTCGCCGCCGATCCGGTGCATCTGATGTACGTGCTGGAACAGGCCCTGCGGCGCGAGCAGTTCCCCGAGGCGATCGAGAAGGAATATCTCGAATTCATCAAGGCCGAGCTGGCGCCGCGCTATGCCGAGTTCATCGGCTATGAAATCCAGAAGGCCTATCTCGAATCGTACAGCGAGTACGGCCAGAACGTGTTCGACCGCTACGTCGCCTATGCCGACGCCTGGGTCGAGGACCAGGATTTCAAGGATCCGGACACGGCGCAGATCCTCGACCGCAAGCTGCTCGATCAGGAACTCTCGAAGGTCGAGAAGCCGGCCGGCATCGCCAACCCGAAGGATTTCCGCAACGAGGTCGTCAAGTTCGCCCTGCGCGCCCGCGCGCAGAATAATGGCAAGAACCCGGCCTGGACGTCCTACGAGAAGATGCGCGGCGTGATCGAAAGCCGGATGTTCAGCCAGGTCTCCGACCTGCTGCCGGTCATCTCGTTCTCGTCCAAGCGCGACAAGGATACCGATGCCAAGCATGCCGAATTCGTGGAGCGCATGCAGACCCGCGGTTACACCCCGCGGCAGGTGCGGCGCCTGGTCGAGTGGTATATGCGCGTGAACAAGGCGGGGTAACGGTTGCAGTAACGGCCCAGTCCATGAACTTCATCGACAGGCGGCTCAATCCGAAGGGCAAGAGCCTCGCCAATCGCCAGCGCTTCGTTCGCATCGCCCAGGGCGAGCTCAAGGAAGCGGTGGCCCGCTCGCTGGAGAAACGCACCATCACCGACATCGAGTCGGGTGAGAAGGTGTCGATCCCCACCGGGCGCATCCATGAGCCGCGCTTCCGCAATTCGGCATCGGGCGGCAAGCGCGACATGGTGCTGCCCGGCAATGCCGACTTCGTCGAGGGCGATACGATCCAGCGCCCGCAGGGCGGCGGGGGCGGCGGCGGTGGGGGCAGCGGCCAGGCCAGCCCCGACGGCCGCGCCGAGGACATGTTCCAGTTCACCCTGACGCGCGACGAATTCCTGTCGGTGCTGTTCGACGGGCTGGAACTGCCCAACCTGATCAAGACCAACCTCAGGGATACGATGGTCACCCGGCCGATGCGGTCGGGGCTGTCGGTCTCGGGCTCGCCGTCGAACCTGAATCTGAAGCGCACCATGCGCAATTCGATGGGCCGGCGCCTGGCGCTGCACCGGCCGCGGCTGGCCGATCTCTCGCTGATCGACGAGGAGATCGCGGCGGCCGAGGCCCGCGGCGCCAACGAGAAAACCCTGGCCGAGTTGCGGGAAAAACGCGAGCGCATGGTCACCAAGATGCGCCGCATCCCGTTCATCGATCCGGTCGATGCGCGCTACAACCGCTTCACCCAGCAGCCCAAGCCGAATGCCCAGGCCGTCGTCTTCTTCCTGATGGACGTCTCGGGCTCGATGACCGAGGCGATGAAGCAGCTGGCCAAACGCTTCTTCCTGCTGCTGAACCTGTTCCTGCATCGCCACTACCGTCATGTCGACATCGTCTTCATCCGCCACACCTCCGAGGCGGCCGAGGTCGACGAGCAGACGTTCTTCGGCAGCCGCGAGACCGGCGGCACGGTGGTTTCCTCGGCGCTGAAGGTGATGCTCGACGTCATCCAGGACCGCTATTCCCCCGACGACTGGAACATCTACGCGGCGCAGGCCTCGGACGGCGACAACTTCGCCCAGGATTCCGAATTGTGCAGTCGCCTGCTGACCGAATCGCTGCTGCCGGTCTGCCAGTTCTTTGCCTATATCGAAGTCTATGACGAGCGCGAGACCGCGATCCTGCGCAACGAGGCCAATGCGAGCGAGCTGTGGCGTTGCTATCGCCGGGCCGCCCCCGAAGACCCGCGGCTGGCGATGAAACGCGTGTTCGAGAAGAAGGATATCTATCCGGTCTTCGAGGAATTGTTCACGCCCCAGCGTACGACCGCCTAGAGGAGTTCCCGCAGGATGGCCAGGCGCAAGGGCAGGAAGCCGCTGTTCGAAGGCTCGGACTGGAACTTCGACACCCTGAAGCGGACCTACGACGCGATCGCCGGGCTCGCCTCCGAGCGGCTGGGTCTCGATACCTACCCCAACCAGCTCGAGATCATCACCTCCGAGCAGATGCTCGATGCCTATTCCTCGATCGGCATGCCGGTGTTCTACCGTCACTGGTCGTTCGGCAAGCGCTTCTCGATCGACGAGCAGATGTACCGCAAGGGTTATGCCGGGCTCGCCTACGAGATCGTCATCAACTCGAACCCCTGCATCGCCTATCTGATGGAGGAGAATTCGATGACGATGCAGGCGCTGGTGATGGCGCATGCGTCGTTCGGCCATAACCATTTCTTCAAGAACAACCAGCTGTTCCAGGAATGGTCCGACGCCGAGGGCATCCTCGATTACCTGCAATTCGCCAAGCGCTACGTCACCCGCTGCGAGGAGCGTTATGGCCTCGCCGCGGTCGAACGCGTGCTCGATGCCGCCCATGCGCTGATGGACCACGGCGTCGACCGCTACGAGCGCCGCTCGCGGCCGAGCCTGGCGCAGGAAGAGCTGAAGGCGCAGGAACGGCGCGAGCACGCCCAGGCGATCTACAACGACCTGTGGCGCACCGTGCCGGTGATGGCGGCAAGGGCCGACGCCGACTTGACCATGGCCAATCGGCGCAGCCCCGAGCCGGGCACGCCCTCGCATCTCGGCCTGCCGGAAGAAAACCTGCTCTATTTCATCGAGAAATATTCGCCGCGGCTGGAAAACTGGCAGCGTGAAATCCTGCGCATCGTGCGCAACATCGCCCAGTATTTTTACCCGCAGAAGCAGACCAAGGTGATGAACGAGGGTTGTGCGACCTATGTGCACTATACCCTGATGAACATGATGTACGACGAGGGGCTGATCACCGAAGGCTCGATGCTCGAATTCATCGACAGCCACAGCCAGGTGGTGGCCCAGCCGAATTTCGACGATCCGCGCTTCTCCGGCATGAATCCCTATGCGCTGGGCTTTGCGATGATGCAGGACATCTACCGCATCGCCACCGATCCGACCGAGGAGGACAAGGCAGTGATGCCCGACCTGGCCGGTTCGGGCGACGGCATGGCCGCCCTGCGCAAGGCCTGGGCCGAGCATCGCGACGAATCCTTCATCCTGCAGTATCTGAGCCCGTCGCTGATCCGCAAATTGCGGCTGTTCAAGCTCGACGACAATCCGCGCCTGCCGCATATGCGCATCGACGCGATCCATGACGAACGCGGTTACGCCCGCGTCCGCCGCGGCCTGGCCAAGCAATACGACCTCGGTTCGCGCGAGCCCAATATCCAGGTGACCGACGTCAACCTTCACGGCGATCGCCGGCTGATGCTGACCCATCGGCTCTATGACGGCGTCGGGCTCGACGAGGCCGATGCCCGCGCCGTGCTGCGCTACGTCGCAGCCTTGTGGGGGTATGCGGTGCGCCTCGTCGGCATCGATGCCGAGACCGAGGCAACGGTCTATGCCTACGAGGTCGACGGCCCCGGCTGAGCGTATCGGCCGGCCGAATCAGCCGCGCCTGAACACGGCGTCGACCACCGGATAGCCCGGCAGTTCGACGCCGCGATGGACTTCGGCGAAGCCATGGTCGGCCAGAAACGCCGTGATCTGCGCCGGCGTCGCCTGGCCGCGGTAACGTTCGACCAGGTTCAGCTCGACGATCGCGAGATCGACGCGGGCCAGCAGGCCGGTCGCGCCCTGCAGCACCGCGAGTTCGGCGCCCTGCACATCGAGCGTCAGCAGGTTGAAGGCATCGGCGGGGAAACCCAACTCGGCGATCGCCTGGTCGACCGTCACCATCGGCACCTCGACCCGCCCCGCCGGCCGGATTTCCGGATCGGCCGACGGCAGCAGCGACGACAGGCCCTCGTCCTCGGTCAGGTTGAGTGTCGCCGTGCCGGCCTCGGGGCCGGCGGCGGCATGCAGCGCGTCGATCGTCGGGATCGTCGTCATGCCGTAGTTGCGGGAAAGCACTGCCAGCCAGTCGCGCCAGAAGGCGACATGGCGCTGCAGCCGGTCGAAGGTGGTCGGGTGGGCCTCGACATAGAAGACATGGCGGCAGCCGGCGGCGAGATAGGATTCGATATCCTCGCCGTGATGGCCGCCGACATGGATGATGCCGCGCGGGTTCACGCCGAAGCGCGCCAGCAAGGCCAGGTGACGGCGGATGTCTGGCACCGGCCCGACATCCTGGATCGCGGCGGCATGGGGAATCACGCCCGAAACCCTCCCCTCCGAAAGACGGCGACGACTATAGCAACCGGGCCGGGAACCCGGCATAAATTCGGCGACGCCACCTTGGCCCCGGGGGAGGCCCATGCTCATCGACAACGTGCCGGCCCTGCATCACGTGCTGGAGATGTTCGGCGTGGTGCTGCTGGCGGCGACCGGCGCGCTGGCGGCGATCCGGGCACGGATGGATTTCCTCGGCGCGATGGTGATGTCGTTCATCGTCGGGCTCGGCGGCGGCACGATGCGCGACCTGCTGCTCAATCGCCATCCGCTGGCCTGGATCCGCGACGAGAACCTGTTCTTCATGACCGTGCTGACCGGCCTGCTGATCTACGTGCTGGCCATGATCGTCGGCTGGCGCCCGGTGGCCCGCCACGACGACCGGGCCAGCCTGCTCGGCCGCATGCTGCTGTGGGCCGATGCGATCGGCCTGGCCGTGTTCTGCGTCTCGGGCACCCAGGTGGCCCTGGCCCAGGGCGCGTCCGTCACCATCACCATCGTCATGGCCGGCATCACCTGCGCCGGCGGCGGCATGCTGCGCGACATCATGGTCAACCAGGTGCCGCTGGTGCTGCGCGGCGATCTCTACATGACCCCGGCGCTGATCGGCGCCGGGGTCTATATCACCCTGGTCGACATGGTCGGGGCGCCGGTCGCAACGATCACGGCCTTCCTGATCTGCTTCGTGATCCGCGCCGCCGCGATCCTGTTCGGCCTCAACCCCGCGCGGCGGTGACCTCGACCAGCCGGGCATCGAGCGCCGGGGTGCGCCAGCCGGAATTGAGCGCCCACCAGTAGAAGCCGAGTGCCACGACCGCGACCACGGCCTGGTCGATCCCGAGCGGCAGGATGCCGATGCCGCCGAAGACCGGCGAGCCGATATAGGAAACCAGCGCCATCACCGGCATGTAGCAGATCATCCAGGCGGCCGCGCGCAGCTGGATGCCGAAGCCCTGGAATCCGCGGCGCCATTCGTAGAACAGATAGATGACGAGACCGCCGGCGATCATGAACAGGATCTGCCCCGTCAGCGGCCAGCGCGACCAGTAGAGCAGGAAGGACGAGGCGACGAAGGCGGCCGGCGCGATGATCGTCATGCCCCGGATATGCAGCGGCCGCTCGATCTGCGGGGCGATGCGGCGCAGGGTGCCCACCGCCGTGGTCGGACACAGATAGGAGATGACGTAGCCGACCGAGATGATGGCGGCGAGTTCGTCCCAGCTCGGGAACATCCACAGGCTGCCCAGGGCCAGGGCCAGCACCACCCACATCGCCGGACGCGGCAGCAGGGTCTTCGGGTCCAGGCGGCCGACCAGGGCGGGCATATGCCCGTCGCGCTCCATGCCGAACAGCATGCGGGCCGAGGCGCCGACATAGATGATGCCGGAGCCCGACGGCGAGATCACCGAATCGACGTAGAGCAGCTGCGCGATCAGCCCGACACCCAGCGCCATGGCCAGTTCGCCGAACGGCGAGCGCATCTGCAGCGCCGACCAGCCGTTCTTGATGAAGTCGGCCGGCATCGCGCCGATGAAGGCGATCTGCAGGCCGAGATAGAGCAGCATGCAGAAGAACAGCGAGCCGAGCACGGCGACCGGCACCGAAACCCGCGGGTTGCGCGCCTCGCCGGCGAAATTGATCGGCACCTGGAAACCGTTATAGGCATAGACGATGCCGGCGGTGGTGATCGCGGTCAGCACGCCGGCCCAGCCATAGGGCGCGATCGAGCCGCCGACCGAATGGAAATTGTCGCCGTTCCAGCCGGTCCAGATCAGCACGATGATGGTCAGCACCGGGATGGCGATCTTGAACACGGTCAGCGACTTGATCGCGCGCAGGAACATCTGCAGCGAGAAGTAATTCAGGAAGAAGTAGACGACGCAGAGGCCCGAGGCGGCGAGCAGGCCGGTGGTCGACATCGTCTGCGTCCGATCGTCGAACAGTGCCTTGGCCCAGGGGTAATCCCAGGACGAGGCGTACTGCACCGAGGCCGAGGCCTCCGATGGAATCGACGAGACGAAACCGATGAAGCAGGCCCAGTCGCCGATGAAGGCGGTGAGGCCGCCGTGGCTGTATTGCGAGTAACGGCCAAGGCCGCCCATCTCCGGAAACATCGGCCCGACCTCGGCCAGCGTCAGCGCGATCAGCCCGATGATGAAGGCGCCGATGATCCAGGAGAAGATCGCCGCCGGCCCCGCCTGCTCGGCCGCATGGGCGGCGCCGAACAGCCAGCCCGAACCGATGATGGTGCCGATACCGGTCAAGGTCAGACCGACGGCACCGACCTGCCGCCCCGTTGCGTCAGCCATGGCTGAACGTTTCCCCCCAAAACAAACTCCGCCTCGACCATAGCGGCGTTGCGAGGAATTTGCGATGGCCGCTTCGGGCCTTTACCTGCCGCGTTATCGACCGGCCCGATCCGCGCTCGCTATCAATAGGCATCAGCCACGGAGGAAAATCCCATGGACAGGCGGCAGGCTTTCAAGGGTATCGCAATGGCGGCGGCAGGCAGCGCGATGCTGGCGGCCAATCCGGCCAGGGCGGCCGCATCCGCCCATCTCGCCGGCGCCAACGGTGTACGCCTGTTCCACCGCGACTGGGGCCAGGGCCGGCCGGTGGTGTTCCTGTCGGGCTGGGCCTTGTCGAGCGATTGCTGGGGCTATCAGATGCTGCCGCTGAGCGAGCAGGGTTTCCGCACCGTCGCCTATGACCGGCGCGGCCATGGCCGCTCGGACGATCCGGGGCGCGATTATGACTACGATACGCTGGCCGACGACCTGGCGGCGGTGCTGGACGCGCTGGACCTGACCGGGGTTACCCTGGTGGCGCACTCGATGGCCGGCGGCGAGGCGGTACGCTACCTGACGCGCCACGGGCATGAGGGCCGCGTCGACCGCGTACTGTTCCTGGCGCCGACCCTGCCCTTCCTGCTCAAGACATCAGACAATCCCGATGGCATCGACCGGCAGATCTTCGACTACGTGCGCAACGTCTGGCGCCACGATTACGCGAAATGGCTGGCCGACAATGAACGCCCGTTCTTCATGCCGGACACGCCGCAGCCGATCATGGACTGGGGCCGCGGGCTGATGATGCAATGCTCGATGAAGGCGGTGATCGAGTGCAACAAGGCAATGGTGGAAACCGACTTCCGGACCGAGCTACGGAAGCTCGGCGTGCCCAGCCTGGTCATCCAGGGCGACCGTGACGCCTCGGCACCGCTGGCCCTGACCGGCGCGCGCGCCGCCCGGCTGATCCCGGGCGGGCGGCTCAAGATCTACGAAGGCGCGCCGCACGGGCTGTTCCTGACCCATGTCGACCGCGTCAACGCCGACCTGGTCGCGTTCGCGGGCAGCTGAAGAACCAATCGTCGCCCCGACGAAGGCCCATAGGCGCTGACTTTAGGCTCGGATAGCGACTTCAAAGCCAATCGTCGCCCCGGGCTTTGACCCGGGGCCCAGGGAAAGCGCGGTGCCAGTTGCGGCGTCCTTGCCCTGGATCCCCGCTTTCGAGCCTGTAACCAGATCAGGATTTTGGCCGCTGATCCGGTAGTAGCCGGGTTTTTCGGGTGTATTTTGGTTGGCAAGGAGCCGTCGGCCGTTCCGACGGCTCTTTCACCTTGCCTGAG
>JAEYTW010000332.1 GCA_023433835.1 Pseudomonadota bacterium
GGTCAAGACGGCGGCTGCCATCGGGCGGGCCGCCGAAGACGAGGACCGGCCTCAGGACGACTGAAGTCCGAGGCCTCGACGAACTAGACGGCCGGCAGCCTTCGTGGCCTGCCGGCGTGACGCAAGGGTTTAGGAAAGGCGGCTTGCCGTGGCAGCGGAATCACACAGCCCTCTCGAGCAATTCACGATCAAGCGCCATTTCCATCTGGATATGGGCGGCGTGGACGCCTCGTTCACCAATTCGTCGGTGTCGATGGTCGTGGTCGTCATCCTGATCTCGGCCCTGATGATCTGGGGCATGAGCCGCCGGTCGCTGGTGCCGGGCCGCCTGCAGTCGACGGCCGAACTGGCCTACGAATTCATCGCCGGCATGGTCCAGGAGAACATCGGGGCCAAGGGCAAGAAGTACTTCCCGTTCATCTTCTCGCTGTTCATGTTCATCCTGTTCTCGAACATGCTCGGCATGGTGCCCTACCAGTTCACCGCCACCAGCCACATCATCGTCACCTTCGCGATGGCGCTGTTCGTGTTCCTCGGCGTGACGCTGATCGGCCTGTTCCGCCACGGCCTGCACTTCTTCTCCTACTTCCTGCCACCGGGCGTGCCGATGTGGCTGGCCCCGCTGATCGTGCCGATCGAGGTGCTGTCCTACCTGTCGCGGCCGATCTCGCTGTCGCTCCGCCTGTTCGCCAACATGCTGGCCGGCCACACCATGATGAAGGTGTTCGCGGGCTTCGTGATCGCGCTGGGCTTCGTCGCCGGCTGGGCGCCGCTGCTCTTCGTCGTGGCGCTGACCGGCCTCGAACTGCTGATCGCCTTCCTGCAGGCCTACGTCTTCACCATCCTGACCTGCCTGTACCTGTCCGACGCCATCCACCTCGAGCATTGATCGCCCGGGGTGGAGGGTCTCGACCGTCCACCAGTTTTCCTCGCTGTCCTTCAACCCAACAGTACCCCCTAGAAAGGAATCCATCATGGATCTCGCAGCCGCTAAGATGATTGGCGCCGGTATCGCCACCCTCGCCCTCGCCGGCGTCGGCATTGGTCTCGGCAACATTTTCGGCAGCTTCCTGGGTGCCGCCCTGCGCAACCCGACTGCCGCCCCGAAGCTGTTCGGCAACCTGCTCCTCGGCTTCGCGCTGACCGAGGCGGTGGCGCTGTTCGCCCTCGTCATCGCGTTCCTCATCCTCTTCACCTAATCACTAGGTCATCGGGTAGGACCGTCCGTTAAGGCGTAACCGTCCGAGGGGATGCAACTATGCCGCAGCTCATATTCGCTGATTATCCGCCGCAGATCTTCTGGCTGGTCGTCACTTTCGCCATCCTCTACGTGTTGATGGCGTATGTGGCCCTGCCGCGGGTCGAGTCGGTGCTTGAGGAGCGGCGTAAGCGTATTGCCGACGACCTCGAAGCCGCCGAACGGTCCAAGAAGGACAGCGAGGGGGTGATCGCCCAGTACGAGGCCGCGCTGGCGCAAGCCCGCAGCCGCGCCCAGGCGATCTCCGCCGATACCCGTACCAAGGTGAATGCCGAAAGCGCCGCGCAGCGCTCGGCGACCGAAGCCAAGCTCGCCGGCGACGTCCGCGCGGCCGAAGGCCGGATCGCCGTCGCCCGCGACGAAGCATTGGCCAAGATCGACAGCGTCGCCACCGACGCCGCCACCGGCATCGTCGAGCGTCTGCTCGGCCAGGCGCCGGCAGCGGGGACGGTGGCCGCCGCGGTCGCCAACGCCGCGCGCAAGTGAGGTAGCCGATGTTTCACGATCCCGCATTCTGGGTCTTCGTCGGCTTCGTCCTGTTCGTCGGCCTGGTCCTGTACATGAAGGTTCCTGGCAAGATCGCCGGCCTGCTCGACGAGCGCTCGGCCAAGATCGCCAAGGACCTCGACGATGCCAAGCGCCTCCGTGAGGACGCGATCAAGCTGTTGGCCGACTACCAGGCCAAGCAGCAGAACGCGCTGAAGGAAGCCGAGGCGATCGTCGCCCAGGCCGAAGAGGAGGCCAAGCGCCTCCTGGTCAGCGCCGAAGGCGAACTCAAGGCCTCGATCGCCCGCCGTCAGGCCATGGCCGAGTCCAAGATCGCCCAGGCCGAGGCCGAGGCCCTGCGCCAGGTCCGCGTCGCCGCCGTCGACCTCGCAGTCGCCGCGGCCGAGCAGGTCCTGCGCGGCGAGCTTTCCGGCCCGCGCGCCACCCAGATGGTCGACCAGGCCATCGCCGACGTGGGCGGCCGTCTCAACTGATACGTGTACTGACGCGGCCCCCGGTCCGCGGCCAGGAATACCGAAAGCCCTGCAATCACGATTGCAGGGCTTTTTTCTTGGACAGATGTAGGCTGCTCACGCCATCGTTACGGAAAAATTAACGCGGCCCGGGCACATTAGACTTGGGTGAAAAGATCCGGGTTGACCGGCTCATGTCGCCGGTAAAGATTCTCGCGAAGCGCGAGACCTGCTTTGGGGAGCGAGGCTTAGGTTAATGGGTGGTCAGCGAACGCCAGCAAATTGGGTCACCAAGCCGAAGGAACGGCGCCTCGCCGGCGTCGGGCCCAAGCAGTACGACGACCTGAAGCTGCTGTCGTTCCTGCGCAAGGCGTCGGGCGAACTGGCCGGCCTGCGCATCGTGCATTTCCACTTCTCCTGCCTCAAGGAGAAGGATGACAGCGCCGCCGAGATCCTGAAGAAAATCCTGCCGGAAGTGGCCGCCAACGCGCAGCTCTTCCTGACCTTCATGATCTCCAACGGCGACGTGATGTTCATCTACAAGGGCATCTCGCTGAATTCGGTCAAGAACGTCTGCGAGAAGATCGGCACGCTGATCCAGACCCGCAACAAGCTCGACCGCAAGAACATCTACAACGAGGACTCGATCTACACGATCATGGAGCTGCAGTTCAGCTTCATCAACGTGATCGCCTTCATCGAATCGATCTCCAGCGAAGTCGAGGGGGCCTCGGCCTCCGACAAGCCGCCGATCACGCTCGAGGAGATGAGCAAGATCGAGCGCTCGATGCAGATCTTCGACCTGTCGCCGATGATCCGCAATCAGGCGATCATGGACATCTCCAAGCGCGGCGAGAACCACGCGGAGTATTACGAGCTCTACATCTCGATCAAGAGCCTGGCCGACCGCCTGTCGCCGGATTTCGATCTGACAGCCAACCGCTGGCTGTTCAACCACTTCACCCAGAACCTCGACATGTCGATGCTCAAGGCCCTGAACCAGGACCTGAGCTTCATGCAGGGCCATCGGATCGGCATCAACCTGAACCTGACGACGATCATGTCGTCGGCCTTCGAGAAGTTCGACAACCGCCTGCCCTCGGCCTTCCGCGGCAACGTCATCCTCGAGATTTCCAAGATCGACTTCCTGGAAAACATGGGCATCTACCGCGAGGTCGCGGAGATGGCGCAGGAGCGCGAGTTCAAGATCACCATCGACGGGCTGACGCCCTACCTGGCGACCAAGCTCGACTTCGAAGACATGATGTGCGCGCACGCCAAGATCTTCTGGACGCCAGAGCTGCTCGAGCTGCAGGGCGATCAGCTGCGCGCCTTCAAGGACATGCTGTCGAGCCAGAACAATTGCCGGTTCATCCTGGCGCGCTGCGATTCCGTCGTGGGCCTGGTCTTCGCCCGCCGCCACGGCATCGACCTCGTCCAGGGCCGCGCGGTCGACGACATCGTGCGCAAGGGCGTCTACATCCACGACGCCATCCAGGCCGCCGGCCTCAACGTCGGGTATTGACGGGACCTTTGGTCATTGCCGGGCCTGACCCGGCAATCAGCATCCGCCCGACGGCAAGAAGCTGACGATCTCCTGACGGACGGGCTTTGACTGACCGCCGGGTCAAGCCCCATAGGCGCCAACCTAACGAACCATCGTCATCCCGGCGCAGGCCGGGATCCAGGGAAAGCGCGGTGCCGCTTGCGACTTTCCCTGCCCTGGGCCCCCGCCATAGCCGGGGCGACGATTGGTTCTTAAGGCACTATCGAGGCCATAAGTTAGCCCCTATGGGGGCAAGCCCGGCCGTGACGATAGAGGTTTCCGCTGATGAAGGCTTCGGGGTTACCCGGCGGTAGACTTCCCGGGCGCGGCGGCTAAACTCTGCCCAACCCCTGGGGAGAGTTTCCGATGCCCGTGCTCGATCGCCGCGATCTCGATTTCCTGCTCTACGACGTGCTCGACACCGAAGCGTTGTGCCGCCGGCCGCGCCATGCAGATCATTCGCGCGAAACCATCGCGCAGATCATCGATACCGCCGAGGCGGTGGCCGACGCGCATTTCGCCACCCATGCCGCCAAGCTCGACGCCAACGAGCCCGAGCTGGTCAACGGCCGGGTCGAGATCATTCCCGAGGTCAAGGCCGCGCTCGACGCCTTCGTCGAGGCCGGTTTCATGGGCGCCCATGCCGATGCCGAGCACGGCGGGCTGCAACTGCCCCAGATCGTCGCCCAGACCACCGCGGCGATCTTCACCGCGGCCAACGTGGGCACGGCTGGGTATCCGTTCCTGACCCGCGCGGCGACCAACGTCATCGCCAAGTTCGGCACGCCCGACCAGAAGCGCCTGTTCCTCGAACCGATGCTGGCTGGCCGTTATTTCGGCACGATGGCGCTGACCGAGCCGCAGGCCGGTTCCGGCCTCGCCGACCTGCGTACCCAGGCAGTCCAGGCCGAGGACGGCAGCTATCGCCTGACCGGATCGAAGATCTTCATCTCGGCCGGCTTCCACGAGCTGTCCGAGAACATCGTCCATCTGGTGCTGGCCCGCATCAAGGGCGCGCCGGCCGGCACCCGCGGCATCTCGCTGTTCATCGTGCCGCGCTATCTCGTCCGCGACGACGGGTCGCTCGGGCCCCATAACGACATCGCGCTGGCCGGGCTGATCCACAAGATGGGCTATCGCGGCACCACCTCGACGATGCTGTCCTTCGGCGAGAACGGCGGGGCGATCGGCTATCTGATCGGCGAGCCCAACAAGGGCCTGGCCTGCATGTTCCACATGATGAACGAGATGCGGATCGGCGTCGGGCTGGGGGCCGCCGTCCTCGGCTATGCCGGCTATCGCGTCGCGGTCGACTATGCCCGCACCCGGGTGCAGGGCCGCCCGGTCGACAACAAGGACCCGGCCGCGCCGCCCATCCCCATCATCGGCCACCCGGACGTGCGCCGGATGCTCCTGGCGCAGAAAGCCTATGTCGAGGGCGCGCTGGCCCTCTGCCTCTACGGCGCCCGCCTCTACGACGACAGCGAGACGGCCGAGACCGAGCCCGAGCGGCAGGCGGCCGCCGGCCTCCTCGACTTCCTGACGCCGATCATCAAGTCCTGGCCGTCGCAATGGGGCCTGGCCGCCAACGATCTCGCCATCCAGGTCCATGGCGGCTATGGCTATACCCGCGAATATCCGGTCGAGCGGCTGTACCGCGACAACCGCCTGAACCCGATCCACGAAGGCACCTTCGGCATCCAGTCGATCGACCTCTTGGGCCGCAAGGTGCTGGGCGACGGCGGCGCGGCGCTGGCCCGCCTCGGGGCCGAGATGGAGCACGAGATCGGCGCGGCCGGGGCCGACCCCGAGTTGCAGCCTTATGCCGCGGCGCTGGCCGATGCCCGCGGGCTGGTCGCCGAGACCACAGCGGTACTGGCCCGCGCCGCCAAGGCCGAGGGCACGGCCGCAGCGCTCGCCAATTCGGCAGTCTATCTCGAAATGCTCGGCCATGTCGTCGTCGCCTGGATCTGGCTGAAGCAGGCGATCGCCGCCCGCAGGCTGCAGGCCGGCGGCGAGGATCCGTTCCTGGCCGGCAAGCTTGCCGCCTGCGGCTATTTCTTCCGCTGGGAGTTGCCCAGGATCGGCCCGCAGGCCGCCCTGCTGCAGAGCCTGGACAAGACGACCCTTTGTATGATTGACGCATCTTTTTGACGATCCAACCTTAAAGTGCTAGGCGTGATAGCGCGTTAAGTTGTTCCCGTTGGCGTAAGGCGTAAGAGTTCAGTCTCGTTTTCACGAATGCCCTCTGGTGGGAGGGCGGTCCGGGGGACGCGAATGATCGCCGAGCTTACGAAGAACGAGCGCGATGGCGCGGTCGTCATCCTGGCCATGCTGGCCGTGGTCGGTTTCGCCATGGCGGCAGCTGGCCACGACGATCCCTTCGGGGCCCATGGCGGTCTCGTCCTGATCGCGGCGCTGGCCGGCATCGCCGCCGTCATTGCCGGCTATTTCGCGCCCGAGCCGGGCCCCGCCCGCCTCGCCCAGTACTACGACACCCCGTCCAAGATCGGCATCGGCCTGGCGATGGCCTGGGCGGTGTTCGGCCTGTTCGTCGGCGACTGGGTCGCCTGGCTGCTCGCCTATCCCGACCTGACCTTCGATGCCGGCTGGGCGTCGTTCGGCCGCCTGCGGCCGGCCCATACCACCGGCGTGATCTTCGGCTTCGGCGGCAATGCGCTGATCGCCACCTCGTTCCACGTGATGCAGCGCACTTGTCGCGCCCGCCTGCCCGACCAGCTGACCCCGCTGTTCGTGCTGTTCGGCTACAACCTGTTCTGCCTCCTGGCCGTCACCGGCTACCTGATGGGCCTGACCCAGTCGAAGGAATATGCCGAGCCGGAATGGTACGTCGACCTCTGGCTCGTCGTCGTCTGGGTCACCTACCTGATCCTCTACCTGCGGGTGCTGGCGCGCCGGCGCGAACCGCATATCTACGTCGCCAACTGGTACTACCTCG
This sequence comes from Pseudomonadota bacterium, assembly GCA_023433835.1. GTDB lineage: Bacteria > Pseudomonadota > Alphaproteobacteria > Ferrovibrionales > Ferrovibrionaceae > JAFKFH01. The sequence continues at coordinate 6,723 of JAEYTW010000332.1, forward strand.
CCTTCATCGTCGTCGTGGCGATGCTGCACGTCGTCAACAACCTCGCGGTGCCGATCTCGTTCTACGAGGCCAAGAGCTATTCGCTGTTCTCGGGCGTGCAGGATGCGATGACGGAATGGTGGTACGGCCACAACGCGGTCGCGTTCTTCCTGACCTCGGGCTTCCTGGGCATGATGTACTACTACCTGCCCAAGCGCGCCGGCCGGCCAATCTTCTCCTACCGGATGTCGATCATCTCGTTCTGGGGCATCACCTTCTTCTACATGTGGGCGGGCTCGCACCACCTGCATTACACCGCCCTGCCCCAATGGGTGCAGACGCTGGGCATGACCTTCTCGCTGATGCTGCTGATCCCGTCCTGGGCGTCGGCCGGCAATGCGCTGCTGACGCTGAACGGCGCCTGGGGCCGGGTGCGTGACGATGCCACGCTGCGCTTCATGATGGTCGCCGCGGTGTTCTACGGCCTGACCACCTTCGAGGGATCGTTCATGGCGATCCGCTCGGTCAATTCGCTGTCGCACTACACCGACTGGACCATCGGCCATGTCCACGCCGGGGCGCTGGGCTGGGTCGCGATGATCACCTTCGGCTCGATCTACGCCATCGTGCCCTGGCTGTGGAAACGGCCGGCCATGTATTCCGCGCGCGCCGTCGAGGTGCATTTCTGGCTCGCGCTCGGCGGCACCCTCGTCTACGTGCTGGCCATGTGGAATTCCGGCATCATCCAGGGGCTGATGTGGCGGACCTACAACGACAGCGGCACGCTGGCGTATTCCTTCGTCGAGTCGGTCGTCGCGATGCATCCCTATTACATCGCGCGCGCCATCGGCGGGCTGATGTTCCTGGCCGGCGCGATCGTCGGCTCGTGGAACATCTGGATGACGGTGCGGATGCCCGCGCCGGTGCCGGCGCCGGCCGATGCCGGTGCCGGTGCCGACCAGCCGGCCATCGTGCTGCAGCCGGGGGAGTGAGACGATGTTCGGCCTGCATTACCGGCTGGAGCGCAAGGCGATCGGCCTGGTGCTCGGCATCATGCTCGTCGCCTCGATCGGCGGCATCGTCGAGATCGCGCCGCTGTTCACCATCCACCAGACCGTCGAGGATGCGCCGGACATGCGGGTCTACACCCCGCTCGAGATCGCCGGGCGCAACATCTACATCCGCGAGGGCTGCTATGCCTGCCACTCGCAGATGATTCGCACGCTGCGCGACGAGGTCGAACGCTACGGGCCCTATTCGCTGGCCGTCGAATCGAAATACGACCACCCGATGCTGTGGGGGTCGAAACGCACCGGCCCCGACCTGGCCCGCATGGGCGGCAAATATTCCGACGAATGGCACGTCGCCCACCTGATCGACCCGCGCGCCGTGGTGCCCGAATCGGTGATGCCGGCCTATGGCTGGCTGGCCCGCACCGAACTGCGCACCGACAATCTCGACCGCCATCTGAAGGCGTTGCGCGCCGTCGGCGTGCCCTATACCGACGAGATGATCGCCAACGCCCCGGCCGATGCCTACGGCCAGACCGCGCCCGATACGGCCTTCGCCGAGGGGGTGGCCAAGCGCTACGGCCAGGCGACCAACATCAGGCCGTTCGGCGCCACGCGCAACGGCGCCCTGACCGAGATGGACGCGCTGGTCGCCTATCTGCAGATCCTCGGCCGACTGACCGACGCGGCCTACAAGCCGGCGGGAGGGTAAGGCGATGGACATCGCGCATGGCACGCTGGTCTGGTTCGCCAAGTCGTTCGGCCTGTTCTACCTGATCGGCCTGTCGCTGATCGTCGTGGTCTATGCCTGCTGGCCCTCGAACCGGCAGAAGTTCGACCATGCCGCGGCCGCAATCCTCGACGAGGAAGACACGCCATGGCGGTAGAAGAACGCGACCCGCATTCCGGCTGGATGACCACCGGCCACGAATGGAACGGCATCAAGGAACTGAACACGCCGGTGCCGCGCGCCGTCTGGTTCTTCCTGATCCTCGCCTTCCTGTATTCGATCGGCTACTGGATCCTGATGCCGGCCTGGCCGCTGGGGCGCGACTATACCCGCGGCCTGCTCGGCCTCGACCAGCGCGAGATCGTGGCGCGGTCGGTGGCCGAGGCCGCGGCCGATCGTCCCTGGCTTGGCCAGATCGCGGACAAGGATTATCAGGCGATCCTCGCCGATCCCCGGCTGATGGCCGACGTGCGCGCGACGGGCCGCACGCTGTTCGGCGACAATTGCGCCGCCTGCCACGGCCAGGCCGCCCGCGGCGGCCCGGGTTTTCCCGACCTGACCGCGGGCGCCTGGCTGTGGGGCGGCGATCCCGCCACCATCGCCGAGACCATCCGCGTCGGTATCAATTCCACCAACCCGGACAGCCGCGTCTCCCAGATGATGGCCTTCGGCCGCGACGGCATCCTGCCGCGCGCCGACGTCGAGGCCGTCGTGGCCTATGTGCGCAGCCTGTCGGCCCTGCGGCCCGCCGGCACCCCGGCGCAGATCGCCGCCGGCAAGGCGGTCTTCGAGGCCAATTGCACGACCTGCCATGGCGAGGATGCGAAGGGCAAGACCGAGGTCGGCGCCCCCGACCTGACCGACCGGCACTGGATCTACGGTTCCGGCCTGCAGTCGGTATTCGCGACCGTCTGGGGCGGCCGCCAGGGCCATATGCCGAGCTGGCAGGGCCGGCTGTCGCCCACCGACATCAAGATCCTCGCCCTCTACCTGACCGACCTGGGAAAGGGTGGCCCATGAGCCGGCGGGCGATCTGGCTGATGGTCGGAACGGGCCTGCTGCTGGTGCTTGGCGCCAACGCCCATCTCGTCTATGTCGCCGTCACCTCGCAGCCCGACTGCGTCGCCCATGTCCGCCCGGGCGGCGGCGGCGCGGCCTACGGCGCCGCGCTTTCGTCCTGCACGCCGAATACCGGGAGATAGGCCATGGAAACCATTCCCGCCGTCGTCGCGCGCGCCCGCCCCGCCCGGGACTGGGGCCGGCATGTGCCGGCCGGGGCGGCCTTCGCCTGGCTCGCCCAGGGCTGGCGCGACTTCGCGACGCGGCCCGCCTTGAGCCTCGCCTACGGCCTGCTGGTCTTCCTGGTTTCGGCCGTCATCGTCGCCGGGCTGTTCGCCTTCGGCTGGGACTACATCCTGTTCCCGGCCTTCGCCGGCTTCATGGTGGTCGGGCCGATCCTGGCGCTGGGCCTCTACGAGAAGAGCCGGCGGCTGGCGGCGGGCGAACCGGTGAGTTTGCGCGCGATGCTGTTCGTCCATCTCGCCTCGGGCGGCCAGGTCCTGTTCACCGGCGTGCTGCTCTGCCTCGTCATGCTGTTGTGGTGGCGGGCCGCGGTCATCGTCTACGCGCTGTTCTTCGGCCTGCGGCCGTTCCCCGGCCTCGGGGCCGTGGTCGAGATGCTCACGGCGACGCCGATGGGCTGGGCGATGGTCGTGGTCGGCGGCGCGGTCGGCGCCTTGTTCGCCAGTTTCGGTTTCGCGATCTCGGCCTTCTCGATCCCCATGCTGCTGGAGCGGCGGGTCGACGCGCTGACGGCGATGGGGTCGAGCGTCGCGCTGGTCTGGCACAATCTCGGCGTGATGCTGACCTGGGGCGCGATCGTGCTGGCCCTGTTCGTCTTCAGCCTGGCCACCGCGCTGGTCGGGCTGATCGTCGTCTTCCCCGTGCTGGGCCACGGTACCTGGGCCGCCTGGCGCGCGATCCAGCCGCCGTCATGAGCTGCTGCATACCCGCCCCGGCGTACGGCGGCGACGAAGTGCTGCTGGCCAGCCGGACGCTGGCCGGCGACGTCAGGCAGACCGACCTGTCGCTGCCCGGCGTGCAAGGCGGCGCCTGCATCCGCGCGGTCGAACAGGCGCTGGGCGCCCTGCCCGGCGTCGAGGCGGCGCGCGCCAATCTGTCGACCCGGCGGGTCAGCATCCGCTGGCGCGGCGCGGCGCCGCCGCCCTTCCTCGACGCATTGCACGCGGCCGGCTACGAAGCCCATCTGCAGGATATCGAACCGGCGGCGACCGACCGCACGTTGCGCCGGCTGATCCTGGCGCTGGCGGTGGCCGGGTTCGCGGCGGGCAACGTGATGATGCTGTCGATGGGGGTCTGGGCCGGGGCGGACGGCCGGACGCGCGACCTGTTCCACTGGTTGTCCGCCATCATCAGCCTGCCCGCCCTGCTCTACGCCGGCATGGTGTTCTTCCGCCCGGCCTGGGCCGCGCTGTCGCAGGGCCGCACCAGCATGGACGTGCCGATCTCGATCGGCGTGATCGCGGCCTTCGCCCTCAGTCTCCACGAAACCGTCACCGGCGGCGCGCATGCCTATTTCGACGCCACCGTCTCGCTCCTGTTCTTCCTGCTGATCGGCCGGGTGCTGGACCACGTGATGCGCGAGCGGGCGCGCAACGCGGTCGGGGGTCTTGCCCGCCTCGCCGCCCGTGGCGCCATCGTGCGCCAGGCCGACGGCCGCGAGGCCTATCTGCCGGTCGAGGAAATCGTGCCCGGCATGACCATCCTGCTGGCCGCCGGCG
>JAEYTW010000466.1 GCA_023433835.1 Pseudomonadota bacterium
CGCCGCCGCGGCGCCGGCGTAGAACCGCACGTTCTCGGGCCGCGGCTGGCGGCTTGAACAGGACGGCCGGCAGAAGATGCCGGTGGTCAGGACGGCGTAGACGAACCGGCCGTCCTGGTCACGGTCGCGACGGCGCACGGCATCGAGGCAGCGGGCGGCGTCGAGGCTTTTGGTTTCGGTCATCGCGTTCATGATGTCAGATTAGCCGGCCGCGCCCCGGCCCAATATCCGCAAACGGCCGGGCAATTCCGGAAAAAATCAGGAGGAAAGCCGATGGCCAAGAACACGATCTGCCTGTGGTACGACAACGATGCCGAGGATGCCGCCCGTTTCTACGCCGCGACCTTTCCCGACAGCGCGGTCGGGGCCATTCACCGTGCGCCCGGCGACTATCCGTCGGGCCAGGAGGGCAACGTGCTGGTGGTAGAATTCACCGTGGCCGGCATCGCCTGCATCGGCCTCAACGGCGGCCCCGCCTTCAAGCATAACGAAGCCTTTTCGTTCCAGATCGCGACCGACGACCAGGAAGAGACCGATCGTTACTGGAACGCCATCGTGGGTAATGGCGGCCAGGAGAGCGACTGCGGCTGGTGCAAGGACAGATGGGGCGTATCCTGGCAGATCACGCCGCGCGTGCTGACCGAGGCGATGGCGGCCGGCGGCGCCGAAGCAAAACGCGCCTTCGCGGCGATGATGACGATGAAGAAGATCGACGTTGCCGCGATCGAGGCGGCGCGGCGGGGTTGAGCCGCCGCTCAGCCTTTCTTCTGGGCGGCGGCCGGGGTGGTCGCCGCCGGTGCGCTGCCGGTCGTCTCGGGCGGCGCCGGCGGCTTGCGCCGGATCAGGATGTCGCCGTTCGGCAGGATGGTCGGCACTTCGTAGGCCGGCAGGTAATCGATGAACATCTTGGCGAACTTGAACAGCATTTCCGCCCGGTCGAGCGCCTGGCGCGTCTCCTCGGGCAGCGTCGCGGGGGCTGGCTGGGCTGCCGCCGGCAGGGCGCCGAGGCTCAGAAAAATCGCCAGGATCAGGGGGCGCATGCTTGAGGTGACTCCCGGGTAGAATTTGCTACTCTCCTGTCGACACGAGCCCGCCCGACAGGAGTTTCCGATTTTGGCCCTTCCGCCCGAACTGCGCCAGCGCTTCGCCCAGATCCGGCTGCTGTCGCTGGACGTGGACGGCGTGCTGACCGACGGCGGCGTCTTCTACACCGAATATGGGGACGAATTGCGGCGGTTCGACAACCGCGACGGCGACGGGCTGATGACCCTGCGCGATTGCGGCATCGAAGTCGTCTTCGTATCCCTGTCGCCGGCCCGGGCCATGGTCCATCGCGGCCGCAAGCTGCGCATCCACACCACCCAGAACGGGGTCGAGAGCAAGCTCGATACCGTCGAATCGATCGCCCAGAGCCTGGGCTATCGGATGAGCGAAGTGGCTCATTGCGGCGACGACCTCGACGACCTGCCGCTGCTGCAATCGGTCGGCCTGCCGCTGGCGGTTGCCGATGCGGTCGCCCAGATTCGCGCCGCCGCCGCCTACATCACCGAACGCCCCGGCGGCCGGGGCGCCGTGCGCGAGATCTGCGACCTGCTGCTCGCCGCCCGCGAAACCTGAAATCCAACAACCTGATCAATAGCTTACGGTAAACAGGAGAAACGCCGTCATGACCATTCGCTACGACAATCGCGTCGCCATCGTCACCGGTGCGGGTTCCGGCCTCGGCCGCTCCCACGCCCTGCTGCTGGCCGAGCGCGGCGCCAAGGTGCTGGTCAACGATCTCGGCGGTACCGTCGACGGTTCGGGCGGCTCGCTCACCGCCGCGCAGAAGGTGGTCGAGGAAATCCAGGCCAAGGGTGGCGTCGCGGCTGCCAACGGCGACTCGGTCGCCGATTTTGCCGGCGCCCAGCGCATGGTCCAGCAGGCGGCCGATCTCTGGGGCCGGGTCGACATCGTCGTCAACAATGCCGGCATCCTGCGCGACAAGACGCTGGCCAAGATGGAAATGGCCGATTTCGAGAAGGTCGTCCAGGTCCACTTCCTCGGTTCGGCCTATGTCACCAAGGCCGCCTGGCCGCTGATGCAGCAGCAGAATTACGGCCGCGTGGTGATGACCTCGTCGAACTCGGGCATCTACGGCAATTTCGGCCAGTCGAACTACGGCGGCGCCAAGCTCGCCGTGGTCGGCATGGTCAACGCGCTGAAGCATGAAGGCGCCAAGTACGGCATCCTGGTCAACGCGATCGCCCCGGTGGCGGCGACCCGCATGACCGAAAGCCTGCTCGACGCCAAGGCGCTCGCCGCGCTGAAACCCGAACTGGTGTCGCCGATGGTCGCCTGGATGTGCTCGGAAGCCTGCGACGTCACCGGCCATGTCTACGAGGCCGGTGCCGGCCATTACGCCCGCGTCCAGCTGGTCGAGGCGCCGGGCGTCTCGTTCGACCCGGCCCAGGGTGTGTCGATCGAGATGATCGCCGAGAACATCGGCAAGATTTCCGACATGAACGGCGCCACCGGCTTCAACTCGTCGTCCGACAACGTGGTGAAGGTCGTTCGCCACGCCCTCGGCGGCTGATCGGGAGATAGCGCGATGGCCATTCCGGCGACGCTTGCCAAAAACCTGCGCCTGCCCGTGATCGCGGCGCCGATGTTCCTGGTGTCGGGGCCGGAACTGGTCATCGCCACCGCCCGCGCCGGCGCGATCGGTACTTTTCCAGTACTGAACGCCCGCACGCTGGAACAGGTCGAGGGCTGGTACCAGCAGATTCATTCAGCCCTCGACGACGATCCCCAGGCCGCCGCCTGGGGCATCAACCTGATCGTGCACAAGACCAACCAGCAGCGCCTGCAGGCCGATCTCGACCTCGCGGTGAAGTACAAGGTGCCGCTGATCATCACCTCGATCGGCAATCCCGCGCCGATCGTCGAGGCGGCGCGGACCTATGGCGGCGTCGTGTTCCACGACGTCACCACCCTGCGCCACGCCCAGAAGGCGGCCGAGGCCGGCGTCGACGGCCTGATCCTGGTCTGCGGCGGCGCTGGCGGCCATGCCGGCACGCTGAACCCCTTCGCCTTCCTGCCGGAGGTGCGCCGCCTGTTCGACCGCACCATGGTACTGGCCGGCGCGCTGTCCTCTGGGCGCGCCATCAAGGCGGCACAGGTGCTGGGCGCCGATCTCTGCTACATGGGCACCCGCTTCATCGCCACGCGGGAGAGCATGGCGCAGCCCGAGTTCAAGCAGATGATCCTGGCCTCCTCGGCGGCCGACATCGTCTACACCCCGGCGGTGTCGGGCATCCCGGCGAGCTTCCTCGGCCAGAGCCTGGCGGCTGCCGGCTTCGATGCCGAGCGGCTGAAGCACCGCCCCGAAATCGATCTCGGCAAGGAACTCGACCAGAGCGCGTCGAAGGCCTGGCGCGACATCTGGTCGGCCGGCCAGGGCGTCGGCTCGATCACGGACGTGCCCGGCGCGGCCGAGCTGATCGCGCGGATGAAGGCGGAGTACGACGCGGCCTGAGGGGCCTCAGCCGGCCCTCCTGAAGGTCAGGTTCAGCCGCCGCGCGCCCAGCAGCGGATGATGCCCGGCCTTCAGCGGCCGGACGCCGTGATAGATGCGGCGGGCCGGGCCGCCGAAGACCAGCACGTCGCCGTCGCTCAAGGCCAAGGGACGGGTCGGATCGGCCCGTCGCGTGCCGCCGATCAGGAAGACCGCGTCGAGGCCGAGCGAGACCGAGACGATCGGATGGCCGAAGTCGCGTTCGTCGCGGTCCTGGTGCAGGCCCATGCGGGCGCCGGGCACGTAGGTGTTGATCAGGCAGGCATCGGGCACGAAGCCGGGAAAGCCGCCGCGGGCGGCGGCATCATGGGCCAGATCGGCCAGGGTCGCGGGCATGTCGGGCCAGGGCCGGCCGGTCAGCGGATCGACGGTATCATAGCGATAGCCGCGCGCGTCCGACACCCAGCCGAGCGTCCCGCAACTGGTCATGGCGACCGACATGGTGCCGCCGCCCGGCACCGTCAGATGCCGGGGCGGCGAGCCTGCGGCGATCGCGTCGATCAGCGGCAGCAGGACCGCCGCCTCGGCATGGCGGGGCAGGAGGGTGATGCCGTCCGGCAGCGGCTCGGGGAACAGGTCTTCCATTTCTCTAATCCGTGGCCAACCGCATTGTGCGGCCCCGCGTCCTGGCGCACCATCCGGAAAACGTCGGGGAGAGGAAACCGGAATGGCGCGGATCAGGGCCTGCGTGTTCGATGCCTACGGCACGCTCTACGACGTGCATTCGGCGGTGCGGCGGCTGGCGGCGGAAATCGGGCCGGACGCCGATGCGCTGTCGCGCGACTGGCGGGCCAGGCAGCTCGAATATTCCTGGGTGCGCAGCCTGATGGGGCGGCATGCCGATTTCTGGACGGTGACGGGCGAGGCGCTCGATACCGCAATGGCGCTGCACGGCCTTGACGACAACGATCTGCGCCGCCGGCTGCTCGATGCCTATCGGCGCCTGTCGCCCTATCCGGAAGTGCTGGGCGTGCTGCGCCAGCTCAAGTCCAGGGGCCTGGCCGTCGGCGTGCTGTCGAACGGCAGTCCGGACATGCTGGCCGATGCCGCGGAGTCGGCGGGGCTGGACGACTGGATCGATTTTTCCTGGTCGGTCGAGGCGGTCGGGATCTACAAGCCCGATCGCCGCGTCTACCAACTGGCCTGCGACGCGCTGCGGCTGAGGCCCGAGGAGATTTCGTTCCAGTCGTCGAACCGCTGGGATGCCGCCGGGGCGGCGAACTTCGGGTTCCATGTGGTCTGGGTCAATCGTACCGGCATGCCCGACGAATACCGTTTTGCCGGGCAGGTGCAGGCGGTGGGCGACCTTTCCTACCTGCCCGCCGTCATCGACCCGCCGCTCTGGCGGCCGGCCGAGGCCTAGGCAGGCGTTCCAGCAACGGGTCGAGAGCTGCGACGATCGCGTCGAGCGAGATGGTCGCGGCCTCGGCATGCGAGCGCGCGGCCTGGGCCAACTGGCCGCGCAGCGCGACGTCGTCGAACAGGAGCGTCTCGACCGTCGCGGCCAGGGTCTGGGCGTCGGTCACTTCGCGGCAGGCGCGGGCCTCGCGCAGGCCGGCGACGATCGCGGTGAAATTCTCCATATGCGGCCCGAAGACCAGGGCGCGGCCGAGCCGGGCGGCTTCCAGCGGATTCTGTCCGCCATGGGCGACCAGCGTGCCGCCGATGAAGACCAGCTCGGCCAGGCGATACCACAGGCCCAGTTCGCCCAGCGTGTCGGCGATATAGACCTGCACCTGCCGCTCCGGCCGGTCGCCGCGGCTGCGCAGGCCGACGACGAGGCCGGTCCGGGCCAGGTCGGCGGCGATGGCGGCCCCCCGTTCGGGGTGGCGGGGCACGATGATGGTGAGAAGGTCGCGGCCGCGCTGCATGACGCGGGCGTGGACCAGCGCCGCCTGGACCTCTTCGCCCGAATGCGTTGCCGCGGCGATCCAGCAGGGCCGGCCGCCGATCATCGCCGACAGCCTGGTGTATTCGCCGGCGTCGGCGCGCAACGGCTGGGCGACGGTCTTGAGGTTGCCCAGCATCTGCACGCGGTCGCGCCGGGCGCCCAGCCGGATCAGCCGGTCGGCATCCTCGGGCGATTGCGCCAGCAGGACGGTGAAACGGTCGAGCATCGTGCGCATGATGAACGAGGCGTTCGCCCACTGCTTGACTGTCGCCTCGGTGACCCGGCCGTTGACCAGCGCCAGCGGCACGCCGCGCACGGCCAGGCCGCCGATCAGCCCGGGCCAGAATTCGCTGTCGATGAAGAAGGCGAGATCGGGGCGCCAATGGTCGAGGAAACGGTCGACCGGGCCGGGCAGGTCGACCGGCACGAACTGATGGGTGGCGCGGCTCGGCAGGACGCGCGCGGCAAGCGTTGCCGACGTCACGGTGCCGGTGGTGACCAGCGCGTAGAGCTCCGGCCGGTCGTCGAGCAGCCGGACCAGCAGCGGCAGCACGGAATTCAGCTCGCCCACCGATGCCGCGTGGATCCACAGCAGCGGGCCGTCGGGCCGGGGCAGGGCGGCCTGGCCGAAACGTTCGGGCAGGCGGTCGACGTTTTCCTTGCCGCGCGCCGCGCGGCGGTCCAGCACGCGCTTGACGAACGGGCCGATCAGCCGCCCGACCTGCCGCCACAGCCGCTCGCTGAACCGATAGGACGTCACGCCCATTGCGCGCGCCAGGCCTGGATCATCAGCACGCTCCACAGCGCGTACTGGCCGTTGCGCCGGCCGCGGCGATGGGCGTTCCACAGCTTGACGATCGGGGCGGCGACGAACATGCCGTCACGCTCCAGCGCCTCGGGCCGCAACAGTTCGTTCGCCCAATCGGCCAGCGGGCCGCGCAGCCAGCTGTCGAGCGGCATGGCGAAGCCCATCTTCGGCCTATCGGTCAACGCCGGGGGCACGTGTCGGGCCAGGATCTGGCGCAGGATCCATTTGCCGCGCCCGTCGCGCTGGCGCTGGGCCGCCGGCAGGCGCCAGGCCAGCTCGACCACGCGGTGGTCGAGCAGCGGTACCCGCCCCTCCAGCCCCACCGCCATCGTGGCCCGGTCGACCTTGGCCAGGATGTCGTCGGGCAGGTAGGTCGCCTGGTCCAGCCATTGCATGCGTTCGGCGAAATCGAACGGGCGGAAAGCGCGCCCGGCACCGGGCGCCGGCGGCGCGGCGGTGCCCGGCATCAGGTGGTCGGGATTGGCCCATTGGCTGACCAGGCGGCCGTAGAAGGCGTCGACATCCTGGTAGTCGAGGGCCCGGGCCAGCTTGTGCAGCCGGTCGCCGGCCAGCCGCGGGCGCCGCTCGGCCGGCACCATGGTGAAGGCGAGATCCCAGGCGGCCGGCGGCACCGCCCCGGCCACGGCGCCGATGCCGCGGCGGGCGAAGCGCGGCACCCAGCCGATGGCCCGGTCGACCCGGGGCCCGAGCTGGTAGCGGGTATAGCCGGCGAACACCTCGTCGCCGCCATCGCCCGACAGCGCCACGGTGACATGCCGGCGCGCCGCGGCGGAGACCACGACCGAGGGGATCATCGAGGCATCGGCGAACGGTTCGTCGTACCATTCGGCCAAATGCGGGATCAGCGCCAGCGCGTCGGCCGGCGAAACCGGGATTTCGTGATGGTCGGTGCCGAGATGGGCGGCGATGGCGCGGGCCTCGGCCGCCTCGCTGTACTGGGCATCGTCCCAGGCGATGGTGAAGGTCTTGACCCGCTTCAGCGACTGCGACTGCATCAGGGCGACGACGGTCGAGCTGTCGATGCCGCCCGAGAGGAAGGCGCCCAGCGGCACGTCGGCCACCATGCGCCGTTTGACCGCGTCGGCCAACAGGTGGTGGAAGCGCTCGACCGCCGTCTCGTCGTCGTCGTCGAGGCGGTTGGCGATGCCGGTGGCGGCGACGCCGTCGAGATCCCAGTAGCAATCCTGCTCGACCCGGCCGTCCGCCTGCACGGTCAGATGGTGCCCCTGGCGCAGCTTCTCGATGCCGATCCAGGCCGAGCGCGGGGCGGGGATGTAGTTGTAGTGCAGCGAGGCCGCGAGCGCGTCGCGGTCGATGCGCCGCTCGAAGGCCGGGTCGGCGGCCAGCGCCTTCGGCGTCGAGCCGAACAGCAGCACGCCGGACTGCCAGCCCCAGTAGAGGGGCTTGATCCCCAGGCGGTCGCGGATCAGGTGCAGCCGGTGCGTGCGGGTTTCCCAGATGGCGATGGCAAACATGCCGATCAGCCGCCGGATGGTCGGTCCGATGCCCCAGAGGGCACAGGCCTCGACGATCACCTCGGTGTCGGAATGGCCCTTGAAGCGCACGCCCTGGCCCTCGAGTTCGGCGCGCAGCTCGAGGAAATTGAAGATCTCGCCGTTATAAGTGATGACGAGGCGGCCGTCGGCCGAGACCATCGGCTGGCGGCCGGCCTCGCTGAGATCGATGATCGCCAGCCGGCGGTGGCCCAGCGCGATGCCGCCCTCGGGTTCGACCCAGTGACCGTCGCCGTCCGGTCCGCGATGGGCGATCGCGGCGGTCATCGCCCGCACGCGGGCCAGCAGCGCGGCGGCGGAACCCCCGTGATTGACGTCGAGCAGGCCGGCGATGCCGCACATGCGTGCCGGTCCCGTCAGTTCTTGAGCGGCCGCAGCGGCATCGGCCCGCGCTGGCCCAGGAGGTCGGGGTTGACCCGCGAGCAGGAATAGGTCACCCGGCTCGGTGTCGCCAGCGGGCAGGAGCCGAGGTCCCGTTCGTTGGTCGTGAGCTTGGCTTCCTCACAATCCTGCGCGACGAGGGCCTGGATGGCCTGCGGCGAATTCAAGGCGCTGGAATAGCAGATCGATATCTGGCTCTTGCTGGTCAGCCCGTTTCCCGCGGGAATGACATAGGCGTCGAACTGCGACGGGCCGGCGCAGCCGCCGGCCAGCAGGACGAAGAACCCGAGCGCGGCGCGTTTCATGCCTTCAACCGCCAGCCGCTCTTCAGCAGCATGTAGCAGCCGAAGGCCAGGATCAGGTCGATACCGGCCAGCACCGCGGCCCCCACCGCCAGCGGCGCGTCCGAGCGCCCGATGAAGCCGGCGCGAAAGCCATCGATCATGAAGAAGAAGGGGTTCACGTGGCTGATCGTATAGAAGATCCCGGGCAGGTGCTCGACCGAATAGAAGGTGCCGGACAGGAAGGCGAGCGGGGTGATGACGAAATTGGTGAGCGCCGCCAGATGGTCGAACTTCTCCGACCACAGCCCCCCGATCAGCCCGAGCAGCGCCAGCATCAGCGAGGCGGCGAAGGCGTAATAGGCCACCACGACCACCGAACTGATCGACAGCGGCACGAAGATCCACATGGCAAGGCCGGTCGACAGCCCGACGACGAGACCCCGGGTGACGCCGCCGGCGGCGAACGCGATCAGGAGTTCGGCCGAACTCAGTGGCGGCATCAGCACGTCGACGATATTGCCCTGGACCTTGGAGATCATCACCGAGGACGAGGTATTGGCGAAGGCGTTCTGGGCGATCGCCATCATGATCAGCCCGGGGGCGATGAAGCTGACGAAGGGGATGCCGTCGACCCGGGCGTCGGCGCTTTTCAGCGCCAGCGCGAACACCGCCAGGAACAATAGGGTGGTGACGATCGGGGCCAGCACCGTCTGGGTGCCGACCTTCAGGAAGCGGTGGACTTCCTTCTGATAGAGCGTCCACATGCCGATCCAGTTGGCCGAGCGGAACGCCCGCGGCTGCGGCGGGGTGGCACACGAAGTTGTCAACTCGGCAAGCTCGCTCATCATCGTCGCTCCTGACCCGGGCGATGCTATAGTGGCTCCGGCCGGTTCTGGCAACGCCACCGGCGGCAATGCCCCTTACGCACGGGAGCTTTCCATGCTGCGCCTCACCATGCTCGTCCTGTTTGCCGGTCTGGCCGGCGGCCCGGCCCTGGCCGCCGGCGGATCGTCGGATGCCTTCCAGCCGAAGGCCGCGACCGGGTGGAGCGCCGAATACGATACTGCCGTCAAGGCGATCAATGCCGGCCGCTACCAGGATGCCATCACGCTGCTCGAGAACGTGGTGACCCAGCAGCCGAAAAATGCCGATGCCCTCAATTATCTGGGGTTTGCCAACCGCAAGCTCGGCAACAAGGACAAGTCGCTGGGATATTACCAGGCGGCGCTGAAGAATGATCCGAACCACAGGGGCGCGCGGGAATATCTGGGCGAGCTCTACATCCAGATGGGCGACCTGCCCAAGGCGGAGGAGCAGTTGGCCACGCTGGCCAAGCTCTGCCCCTCCGGTTGTCCGGAACGCAACGAATTGACGGCGGCCCTGGCCAAGGCCAAGGGCCAATCGTCCTGAGCTTGGCGAGCTAAACCCGCGGCGGCACGCGGAAGGCCACCATCAGCCGGTTCCAGCCGTTGATGGTCACGATCGCCAGCGACAGTTCGGCGAGGTCGGACTCGCCGAACTCGGCCACGGCGGTGGCGTAGACGTCGTCGGGCACGCCATGTTCCCCCAAGCGGGTCAGGGCCTCGGTCCAGGCCAGCGCCGCCCGCTCGCGCGGCGAGAATGACGGCGCCTCGCGCCAGGCCGGCAGCAGATGCAGCCGATCGGCATTCTCGCCGGCCTTGACCGCCTCGCGCACATGCATGGCGATGCAGAAGGCGCAGCCGTTGATCTGCGAGGCGCGGACCATGACGAGTTCGAGCAGGCGCTGCTCGATCGGGCCTTCATGCACATGCGCGGTCAGCTTGCGCATCGTCGTCATCACGCCGGGGGCGGTCTTGGGCAGGTCGAGACGCTGTTCCATCTGGGCTCCGGTTTCAGGCGGCAAGGGCGGGCAGGGCGGTGGCGCCGAGCTGGCGCAGCAGGCCGACGCGATCGTAATAGAATCGTTCGCTCAGCATCAGCCCGTCGCGAAAGCCGATGAAGACGGCGAAGCGGAATTCCACCTCGCGCCCGGTCGGGGCCAGGCCGAGGAAATCGCCGACATGGCGGCCGGAGAAGGTCGACTGGGCGATGCAGGAGCCGTCCTCGCACCAATAGGCGTGGTCTTCCGGCCCGCGTGCGGCGACCAGACCGAAGGCATCCCACCATTGCAGGTAATGCGCCGCCGCGCCGTCATGGCCGTGCCAGACCTGGCCGGTGGCGATGTCCTCGAACCGGCAGTCGGGATGCAGGGTGGCCAGGGTGCGGGCGAGGTCGTGCGCATTCTCGGCGGCGAGATGGCGATGCAGCAGCGGCTGCAATGGATGGTTCATGGCGCGCTCCTTGGGTGGCCCGGCCAACATCCGACGATCTTGGATCAGCCAGAAGATCCATTTATAGATTTCGCGATGGTCCATTTAGGTCACCCATGAGCCGGGCAGCGGCGGAACGGAGCCTGGCGCTGGGGGCGCCGCCGGCGGGCATGGCCCGCGGCGCCTGGCTCTACGATGCCCTGCGCCGGGCCATCCTGGCCGGCCGGCTGAAACCCGGCGCCAGGCTGCCGGCCAGCCGCGACCTGGCCCGGCAGCAGGGGGTGGCCCGCGGCACGGTGGTCGCCGCCTACGACCAGCTTGCCGCCGAGGGCTATGTCGTCGGCGCGGTCGGGCGGGGGACGTTCGTCGCCCGGCAATTGCCCGACGATCTGCTGACTGTCCGCCAGGTGGTCGCCGCGCTGGCCGCGCCGCTGGCCGAGCGGGGTACCGCGCTGGCCCGCAACCCGTTTGCCGGTGCCACCGCGGCGGTCCGGCCGTTCCGGGCCAGCCTGCCGGCGCTGGCCGATTTCCCGCTGGAGCTGTGGACGCGGATCGGCGGGCGCGAAGCCCGCCGTCTCGGCACCGCGCTGCTGGGCGAGGTCGAGGGCGCGGGCTACCCGCCGCTCCGGGCCGCGATTCGCGATCATCTGGCGGCGGCCCGCGGCCTCGATTGCGACGTCGGGCAGATCGCGATCGTCGCCAGCATCCAGCAGGCCCTGGATCTGGCCGCCCGGCTGGTCATGGCGCGTGGCGATACCGCCTGGGTCGAGGATCCCGGCTATCCCGCGGCGCGCATGGTGCTGCAGGCGGCCGGTGCCGGCATCGCCGCCGTGCCGGTGGACGAACAGGGCCTCGACGTCGCGGCGGGGCAGGCACTGGCGCCCGCGGCCCGGCTGGTCCATGTCACGGCGGGTCGGCACGCCCCGCTGGGCCACGTCCTGTCGCTGGACCGCCGCCTGGCCTTGCTGCGCTGGGCCGAGGCGGCCGGTGCCTATGTCTTCGATGACGACTACGATGCCGAGCACCGCTTCGCCGACCGGCCGCTGCCGGCGCTGAAAAGCCTTGATGGCGCCGACCGGGTGATCCACGCCGGCACGTTTTCCAAGCTGATGTTTCCGGGCCTGCGGCTTGCCTATGTCGTGCTGCCGAAATCCCTGGCCCAACCCTTTGCCGATGCCTTGTCGCTGACGGCGCGGCACCAGCCGCTGGGGCCGCAGGCGACGCTTGCCGCCTTCATGGCCGAGGGGCATTTCGCCCGCCATGTCAGGCGCATGCGCCTGTTTTACGCCGAACGGGCCGACGCCTTCGCCGCGGCGGGCCGGCGGGAATGGGGCGGGCATCTGATCGTGCCGCCGATCGCCGCCGGCCTCGATGTCGCCTGCCGGC
>JAEYTW010000483.1 GCA_023433835.1 Pseudomonadota bacterium
CGCCGCCGCGGCCGAGGCCGTGCATGCCGCCGGCAAGTCGCTCGTGGTGCTCAAGGTCGGCCGTTCCGACGTCGGCGTGAAGGCGACCCAGGCCCATACCGGCGCGCTGGTCTCCTCGGCCGATGCCTATGACGCCTTTTTCCGCGAAACCAACATCGCCACGGTTTCCGATTACGACGAACTCGTCGCCGCGATCGAATGCGCCGCCCTGGCGCGGCCGATGGTCGGCGGCTCGGCCATCGGCATCGTCGGCATCTCCGGCGGCCAGACGGCGCTCGCCTGCGACATCGCCGAGGCGCAAGGGGTCGAGGTCGCGGCCTTCGCCGAAGCGACGCAGGCGAAACTGCGCGGTTTCCTGCCCGGCACGCCCGGCCACAACCCGGTCGATTTCGGTGCGGTGGTCAACGTCCAGGACCGCAAGATCCCCGAGGCGATCCAGGCCGTGATCGCCGACGAGACGGTAGGGGCCGTGGTGGCGCTGCAGGACACGCAGGAAAGCCTGAACCCGGCGACCTTGCAGAACTACATGAACGTCCTCGGCGTCTATGCCGCGCAGGGCAAGGCGAGCCCCAAGCCCTTCGTCATCGTCTCGCCGACCTCGGAGAACGTCGATCCCGGCGTGCGCGCGATGCTGGCCGAACACGGCGTGCCGCTGATCCGCGGCCTGCATGCCGGACTCAAGGCCGTCGGCAATCTCGCGCTCGGCCGGCCCGGCCCGGCCGGTGCCTGGGCTGCGCAGCGGGTTGCCCGCCCCGCCGCCGACGCCGAACTGAAACGCGCGGTCGAACAGGCGCGCGGCACGCTCAAGCCCGAACTGTCCTTCCGTCTCCTCCGCGCCTACGGCATCCCGCTGGTCAAGTCGATCGTCGTCAAGGACGAGGCCGAGGCGCTGGCCCGCGCGGCCGAAGTCGGTTTCCCGATGGTGGTCAAGGTCGCGTCGGCCGACGTCCAGCATCGCTCCGACGTCGGTGGCGTCCTGCTCGGCATCGGCGATGCCGAGGCGCTGGCCCGCGCGGTCCGCGCCATCGCCGCCAATGTCGGCCGAGCCAGGCCGGACGCCAGGATCGACGGCTACGAACTGCAGGAGCAACTGGTCGACGGCGTCGAGGCGATGGCGGGTTTCACCGCGGCGGCCCCCTTCGGCCAGATGGTCGTGCTGGGCTCGGGCGGCACGCTGGTCGAATTGCTGGCCGACCGCGCCGTCGGGCTGGCGCCGTTCGATCGCGCCCGGGCGGAAAAGCTGCTGGGCCAGACCAGGCTGGCCAGGATCCTCGGCGGCTATCGCAACCTGATGCCGCGCACCGATACCGCCGGCTTGGTCGACGTGGCCGTGCGGCTGTCGCGGCTTGCCGCCGATTTCGACGGCCTGCTGGCCGAATGCGACATCAACCCGGTGCTGGTCCGCAAGGGCAGCGGCGACGTCCGGGTGGTCGACGCGCTGTTCGTGCGCGCCTGATCGCCACGCGGGGCCGCGCCTCGGCCGGCCGGCCCCGCCCATCCGCCCCGCGGCTGCTTTCGTTCGCCTGCGATCTCTGCCAAACATGGCGCCATGGCTGACGAGGGACGCCGCGTGATCGACCGCCGCCTGCTTTCACCCGAAAACGGGCTGATCGCGGCGGTCATGGCCATGCGCTATGGCGGCGGCCCGCCGGTGCCGGACCCGCGGATCGACTGGACCGCATTCGTCGCCCGGGTCAGGCAGCATCGCATCGCGTTGTGGATCGATACGGCCGCGCTGCGCGCGGCGGCGATGCCGGCGCCGGCGGCGCTGAAACTGATGCGGCTCCATGCCGCGGAACGGCAGCGGTGGGATCTGTTCGAGGCGGAGACCTTGCGGCTGGCCGAGGCGTTTGCCGGGGCCGGCATCGACCTCCTGGTCCTCAAGGGCGCGGGGCTTTCGGCGCTGCTGTATGGGGGGCGCTGCCTGAGGGTGGCCCGCGACATCGATCTGCTGGTCAGGCCGGAGGACGCACCGGCCGCGCTGGCCCTGTTGCGCGGGCTCGGCTACGACGACCGGGCGGCGGGCACGGTCCGCCACCACAATGCCGTCGAGATCCGCCACGCCGACACCGCCATGCCGGTCGAACTGCATGTCCGCTTCGACGATGCCGAAGCCTTGTTTCCCACCGCCCGCGCCCGGCCGTTCGAGACGGCGATCGAGGTCGCGGTGCGAGCCGGCCGCCTGCGCACGCTGGGCCGCGAACTGGCGATCGTCTACGCCGCCTATCACGGCACCAAGCATTTCTGGCGCCGGCTGTTCTGGCTGGGCGACATCGCGGAGGCGATGCGGGCTCCGGATGTCGATTGGCGGGAGGCCTTCGCCATGGCGCGCCGGATCGGGGTCGACCGGCATCTGGCGCTTGCCCTGGTGCTCGCCCGCGGCCTGCTCGACGCCGCCATGCCGCCGGCCGCGGCACCGGCAATGGCGTTGCTGCAATCGGGGGCTGAGCGCGATGCGTGGACAATGCGCGCGGTGCTGGCCGTGCCCGATTTCCTTGACGAACCGGCCCTGCGTCGGCGCATGGGACGATTCGCCTATGCGCGCTGGACGATAGGTCTTCTGCGTAATTGGCGCGCGCGCGCGGCGCAACTCGGATTGTGGCTTGGAGTCTGAGTTTTTCTCTTCAGACACCGCGTTGTCAGGGTACTAATTCCTTTTCGATAATGAGCCGTCGGATATGTCAGGTGACACGTAAAAGGAATATTTATCGAATTCAACAATCCTGAACATACTTGCGGCCCGCGAAAGTTCTTGTTCTATTCCCGTTGCTACACACTTCTTTAACGAATTCCCGCAGCGGGCGGTCGGAAAACCTACAAATCGTTACAAGTTTCATTCTTTAAGTGCCCGATGCGGCTTGAGAAAGCGCTCACCTCTCCTTAAGGTGAGCCCACGCTGAGGGTTGGCTAACGGGGATGCAGGGGCGTGCAGCGCTTACGGAAATCGTCACATTATGGTGCTGGCGTATTGGGCGTCTGTCTGCTCGTGATCTGCGGATCGCTTGCCCACGCACAAAGCGCTATCAACAACCAGAATTTCTCGACCAGCGCGCCGGATCCCAAGAAGCAATCGAATACATCGAAGGTCGCCGCCGAAATCGGCGACGGCACCGATACGGCGTCCTCGGACGATCGCCAGCGGGTCAACGACCGCTACCAGCCCAAGGGCGTCGAACTCGGCAAGTTCCTGCTGCTGCCCGACGTGATGGTTGCCGGCGGCTACAATTCGAACGTCTACACGACGACGAACAATGCCAAGAGCGATCTCCTCACCCGCATCGTGCCGAGTTTCCGGCTGCAGTCGCGCTTCGACCGGCATGCGCTGAACCTCTCCGGCGAGGCCGAAAAGATCTACTACCGGCGCTATACCAGCGACAACGTGCTGAACGGGCGCCTCTACGCCGACGGCCGCTACGATCTGTTCCGCAGCACCGAGATTACCGGCCAGGCCAGCTACTACGCCGAGCATGAGGATCGCGGCAGCCCCGATGCGGTCAACGGCCTCTATCCGACCCCGGTGTTCGGCAACAGGCAGTTCGCCGGGATCAAGCACACGGAAGGGCCCTGGCTGTTTTCCGGCGACGTCGCCCGCCAGCAGCTGATCTTCAAGGACGTGCCCTCCGACAACGGCGTGATCATCCAGAACCAGGGCCGTAATCGCACCGAATACCGCGCCTCGGGCCGTGTCGGCTACGAGCTGACGAAAGGGTATTATGCCCTGGGCCAGGTCAGCGGCAACGTGCGCGACTACAACCTGCCCGTCGACTACAACGGCGTCGATCGCTCGTCGCGCGGCTATGCGGTGCAGGGCGGCGTCGGCGTCGATGTGAGCCAGCTGATCCGCGGCGACTTCCTGGTCGGGTATTTCAAGCAGGATTATGACGCCGCCAGCCTGCAAAGCCCGAGCGGCCTGGCGATCCGCGCGGTCTTCAACTGGACCCCGGACCGCCAGACCCTGATCGTCCCGGCACTGGAACGCTCGGTGCTGGAAAGCACGACGTCCGGCGCGTCGAGCATGGTGCGGACGTCGCTCACCCTGCTGGCGCGTCGCGAGGTGCAGCGCAATCTGGTCGCCTCGATCTTCGGCGGCGTTTATTATGATGAATACGAGGGCCTGGGCAAATCGACCTGGACCTATGAAAGCAAGGTTTCGGCGACCTATGCCTTCGACGAGAATTTCTATACCGGCGCGGATCTCGGCTATCGCCAGCGCAATGCGCCGGTCGGGATCAGCAACAGCTACAGCCAGTTCATCGGCATGATCCGCCTCGGCGTGCGCATGTGAGGTCATGAAGTCCGGATCAGGGTGCTTGGATGTGGAATGACCTGGTAGCTTTCCTTCGCCGCGCGCCGGCCCTGCTGGTGTTGACGCTTTGCGTGCTGCTGACCGGCTGCGGCGGCAGCCTGCCGAGCGAGATGGCCCCGGCCAAGGCCGCCTTGCCGGGCGAAGGCTATCTGCTCGAACCCGGTAACCGGGTGCGGGTGATCGTGTTCAACGAACCCGCCTTGTCTGGCGATTTCACCGTCGATGCCAGCGGCAATATTGCCGTGCCGCTCGCCGGCGGCGTGCCGTCGAGCGGGGTGACGGCGAAAGTGCTGGCCAAGCGTATCGAGGATGCGCTGGTGCGTGGCGGCTTCCTGAAGGAGCCGCAGGTGTCGGTCGAGATCCAGACCTTCCGCCCCTATTACGTGCTGGGCGAGGTGCGCCAGCCGGGCGAATTTCCCTATACCAGCGGCGTGACCGTGCTGGGCGCGATCGCGCGCGCCGGCGGCTATGACTACCGCGCCCGCGAGGGCGATGTCCTGCTGGTTCGCGAGATCGACGGCCAGCCCAAGGAATTCCGCGCCAACGAGCGCACCCAGTTGCAGCCTGGCGATATCGTCAAGGTGCAGCAGCGACCGTACTGAGGACGCGTGGTGATGGCGTCTGCCCGCGCATGTCCGTCCGGCCCCCCGACGCCGCCGGCCCCGGCCCGGGGCCTGGGCGACTGATGTCGATCGCCTCTCCCGCGCCGACCTATGCCGCCGGGCGGGGGGACGAGGTGGCGGTGCCGCGCCCGCTGCTGATCTCGCTGCTGCTCATGCTTGGCGATACCGGCCTGGTGCAGGTGGCGGTTGCTGCCGCGACGCTGATCCGCCTGGCGCTGGCGCACTGGGTGCCGATCGGCATCGACTTCGAGACGTGGCTGCAACTGGCCCTGGCCGCGCTGGTGCTGCCGGCGGGATATTTCTTCGCCGGGCTCTATCCCGGTTACGGCCGTACCGGCGTCGAACGGCTGCGGGCCCGGGTGCTGGTCACGGGCTTGAGCTTCGGCAGCCTGATCCTGTTCGACTATCTCGCGCAGAACGGCCAATGGTCGCGCGGTATCCTGCTGATTGCCGCGGCGCTCGTCCTGGTGGCGATGCCGCTGTGGGATGCGCTGGCCCGGCACTGGCTGATGCGGACCCGCTGGTGGGGTGAGCCCGCGGTGGTCTGGGGCCCGGCCGACCGGCGGCGCAACGTGATGTCGACGCTGGATCTGCAGCGCGACCTCGGCTGGCTGCCGGTGGCCGAGGGCGACTACCCGGTGCCGGGCGGGCCGGCAATACCAGGCATCGCGCTCGCCATCCTGGTCCTCGACCGTTCGGCCGCGTTGCCGCCGTTGACCGTCGAGGCGCTGCCCTACCGCCGCGTCGTGCTGGTGCCGGACATGGGCAACGTGCAAAGCCTGTGGGTCGCGGTGCGCGACCTCGACACCCATCTGGGCCTGGAAATGCAGCGCAACCTGCTGGTACCCGGCAACCGGATCCTCAAGCGCTGCCTCGATCTGATGCTGGGTGGCATGGCTGCGGCATTGGCGGTGCCTGTCGTGCTGGCGGTGGCGGTGGCGATCAAGATCATGTCGCCCGGCCCCGTCTTCTTCGCCCAGACGCGCGAAGGCCATCTCGGCGTGCCCTTCCGCATGTGGAAGCTGCGCACCATGGTCACCGACGCCGACCGCCGGCTGGAAGCGCTGTTCGCCGCCTCGCCGGCGCATCGCGCCGAATGGGAACAGAATATGAAGCTGCGCGAAGACCCGCGCATCATTCCGCGGATCGGCCATTTCCTGCGGCGGTTCAGCATCGACGAACTGCCGCAGCTGTGGAATGTACTGCGTGGCGAGATGAGCCTGATCGGCCCGCGCCCGCTGCCCGACTATCACCTCGCCGCCCTCGACCAGGCCGGTACCGACTTGCGCCGGCATGTCCGGCCGGGCATGACGGGGCTGAGCCAGGTGTCCGGCCGGTCGTCGCGGTCGCTGGAGGAACAGCAGCACCTGGACGGCTATTACGTGCGCAACTGGTCGCTCTGGCTCGACCTGCATATCCTGGCGCGCACCGTGCTGGCCGTGGTACGGGGCCGGGGCGCCTGGTAAGCAGCGGGCTTGAATTCAAGATGATTGTCGGATTGTCGCCATGAACCAGATGATACAGCGGGAGGGCGGGCTGGCCCAGCGCCTGCGCGAGCGGGTATCGACCGAAGTCGACCTCGGCCAGACCCTGAAACTGTTGTGGCGGCGGCGGCTGTTCATCCTATCCTGGTGCGGGCTGGCCGTGGCGCTGGCCTGGCTGATCGTTTCGCATCTGACGCCGATCTATACCGCGACCGCGCAGGTGATGATCGATGCCCGCCGCTCGCGCGTCGTCGACCTGAAGGAGGTGCTGAGCCAGCTCAGCCCGCAGATGGTCACCGTCTTCAGCGAGGTCGAGGTCCTGCGCTCGCGCGGGCTGGCCAAGCGCGTGGCCGACAAGCTCGATCTCTACAACACCCCCGAGTTCAACCCGGCCCTGCGCCCGGCGGTGGAAAAGAACAAGGTGATGCAGCTGATCGAGGATGCGTCCTCGACGCTGTCCAGGCTGCTCGGCACCGAAAAGCCCGAAGAGGTCCTCGATCCGGCCCAGGAAGATGCGCTGATGCGGTCGGCCGTGGTCAACAACCTGATGGGTCGTCTGTCGGTCGGCGCGGTGCCGCAATCGCTGGTCATCCGCCTGTCGGTGACATCGCCCGATCCCGCGATGGCCGCGCGCCTGGCCAACGCCTTCGCCGATGCCTACGTGACCGACCAGCTCGAGGCCCGCTTCGAGGCGGTGCGCCGCGCGACCTCGTGGCTCAACGGCCGCCTCGACGACCTGCGCCAGAGCGTGGCGGAGGCCGAGCGCCAGGTCGCCGCCTATCGCAGCGAGGCGGGCCTGGTGGAAAGCCGCGGCAATACGGTCAACCAGCAGCGTCTGACCGAACTGTCGTCGCAGCTGATCCTGGCGCAGTCGCGCCGGGCCGAACAGGAAGCCCGCGTCGCGGCGCTGCAGCGTGTGGGCAGCGGCGGCGAGGCCGGGACCGAGCTGGTCGATTCGCCGTTGATCCAACGTCTGCGCGAGCAGGAGGCGACGCTGGCGCGGGAAGCCTCCGACCTGTCGTCGCGCTATGCCGAACGCCACCCGCAAATCACCAAGATCCGCGCCGAGCAGGCGGAACTGCGCCGCAAGATCGAAGCCGAGGTGGCCAAGCAGGCCCAGGCGTCGCGGTCCGAACTGGCCGTGCTGCGTGATCGCGAAGGCGCGCTGGCCGCCCAGGTGCGCAAGCTGGAGGCGACGATCAACGACCAGAGCCAGGCGTCGGTGCGCCTGCGCGAACTCGAGCGCGAGGCCCAGGCCAGCCGGTCGCTCTACGAAGCCTTCCTGTCGCGCTTCAAGGAAACCGGCGAGCAGGAGCAGATCCAGCAGGCCGATTCGCGGATCATCTCGACCGCCGAGGCGCCGCGGGCGCCGACCTATCCGCGCTCCAGCATGCTGATCGCCGTGGCCGGCCTGGCCGGGCTGATCGCCGGCATCGCCCTGGTGCTGGTGATCGAGCAGTTCGACAACGTGTTCCGCAACAAGGACCAGCTGGAGGAAGCGACCGGCCTGCCGGTGTTCGGCATGGTCCCCCAGGTGCGGGTGATGCCGGGCCGCCATGTCGAATCCTATCTCGCCGACCGGCCGGCCTCATCCTTTGCCGAAGCCTTCCGCATCATCTGGTTCACGCTGAAGAATGCGGCGGCGGGCGGCCCGCCCAAGGTCGTGCTGGTCACCTCGTCGGTGCCCGAGGAAGGCAAGAGCCTGACGGCGCTGTCGCTGGCGCGGACCGCGGCCAACCTGTCGATGCGGGTGCTGCTGATCGATGCCGACCTGCGGCGCTCGTCGGTTGCCGGCATGCTGCGCGCCGAGCCGGCCAACGGCTTCGCTGACGTGCTGGTCGGGCGCGCGACCGTCGACGAGGCGGTGCGCCGCGATCCGCTGTCGCAGGTCGACGTGCTGTTGTCCCGCCCGGCCAATCCGCCGGCGGCCGACCTGATGGCGGCCGATGGCCTCGGGTCGCTGATCGCCGAGTTGCGCGGGCGCTACGACCTCATCGTCATCGACAGCCCGCCGACGATGCCGGTCGCCGACGTGCAGGTCCTGACCCGCCACGCCGACGCGACACTGTTCTGCGTGCGCTGGAACAAGACGCCGCGGCCCAGCGTCCAGGCCTCGATCCGCACGCTGGTCGACGCCGACGCCAAGCTTGCCGGCGTGCTGCTGACCCGGGTCAACACCCGCAAACACGCCCGCTACGGCTATGGCGATATCGGTTACTATTATGGCAAGTACCGCGGCTACTACTCGGGTTGAGCGGCCGAAAGCCTTCGCCGCGCTCGTTTCCGCGCTGCTCGGCCTGGCGCTTCTGATCCTGGCCGGGCCGCGCGTCGTGGACGAGATGGCGCTGCTGAAGCCGGCGGCGGTGATCGCCGCGGCCGATGCCGGCCTGCGTGCCGACGCAACCCAGATCTCCGGCGCCGCGGCGGCCGCCGAGGCGG
>JAEYTW010000533.1 GCA_023433835.1 Pseudomonadota bacterium
TTCGAGGACGATGTCCTCGACGGCCAGCATGTCACCGTAATGGTGGGTGACGTGATCGACGATCAGCCGCATCGGCGTCAGTTCGCCGGGACGCCGGTATGGCCCTTGACGAACGACAGGTCCAGCATCGCCTTGGCATTGACGTCGGGCTTGATCAGCCCTTCGGCCTTGTACCAGGCGACCTGGTTGTAGATGTCGTCGACCATCAGCCGGCCTTCCGGGTCGATATAGTTGGCCGAGGCCTTGACGGTCTCGAAGCTGGGCTTCGGATCGACGTAAGCCTCCATGATCGGCTGCAGCTTCTCGGCCGCTTCGCCGAACATGCGCTCGCCCTTGGCGTCGCGCTGCAGATAGGCGGCGGCGTAATCCTGGGCGCCCTTCAGATAGGCGCGGATGAAGCGCTCGACCAGCGGGCGATTCTCCTCGATCAGCTTGGTGCGCGCAAACAGCGCGCCGAGCTGCCAGGGCGTCTCGTCCGACACCCAGCCGACGATCTTGCCGGCGCCCTCGGCCTCGAGCTGCAGGGCGTTGTTGGAGGTGATGATGATGCCGTCGACCTGCGCGCCCTTCAGCGCCGCGGTCATGTTCGGGATGGTCTGCAGGGCACGCAAGCTCATGTCGTCGAGCTTGAAGCCGTGCTTCTCGGCCAGGCGGCCCAGCATGTAGTGGAAGGTCGAGCCGGCGGTGGTATTGCCGATCGGGTGGCCCTTGAAGTCGGCCGGCTTCTTCAGGCCGCCCTCGAACGCCTTGGTCGAGGCGACGTAGGCGGAGAACTTGTAGCCCGGCTCCTCGCGGCTTTGCGAGGCGACGATCTTCATCACGCCGGAGGCGGCAAGGTTATAGAACGCGCCGGTCAGGCCGGTGATGCCGAAATCGGCGTCGCCCGAGGCGACCGCCAGTGTCACCGGCTGGGCGGCGTTGAAGAACTTGATGTCGAGGTCGATGTTCTCGGCGGTGAAGTAGCCGCGTTCCTTGGCGATGAATACCGGCGAGGACGAAACGAAGCGCAGCGCCGAGATCGACACCTTGTCGGCCGCCTGGGCCAGGCCGGCCGAAAGCGCGATGACGGCCGCGGCCAGCGCGGCGATGGGCTTGTTCATGGTTTCCTCCCCCAAGGACTGACGCGACAAAGGCCGCACCGTATCGGCGGCGGCGCGGGCGGTCAATCAGCCTGGGGCAGGGGAATCAGACGGTGATGTCGAGATTCTGGCCGAGGAACGGTGAACGCCGCTGGGGCGAGCTTTGTGCCGTCGTCTGCGCAACCGCGGGCGCCGCTTGCCGAGTCGCGGCGGCCTCGACGGTGCGCCCGGTCGTGGCCTGGGTCCCGCCGGTCTGCTGCACGGCCGCCTGGAAGCTGGCCGCCGCGGCGGCGGCCGAGGCCGGGCGCCGGTTGGTCTGCAGACCGGACAGTGCATTCAGCAGGTTGTTGGACGGCGTGACTTGCATGATCCGGTTGTACCCGTGACAGGCTTAACGGAGGGTAAAACCTCGTCAGGTTTTTTCCAGCCTGGCGATCGCGGCCTCGACCGCGCGGGCATCGTCCGACCCGGCGGGCAGCAAGGCCAGCAGGCGTTTCCAATGATCGAGCGCCGCGGGCTTGTCGCCGCCGGCCGCGGCGGCCTGGCCGGCCAGGAACAGTGCGTCGGGGTCGGCCGGGCGCAGGCGCAGCGCCTGGGCCAGCGCCGCGCGCGATTCGGGCAGTTCGCGCAGCACCGTGCGGGCGCGGGCCAGCCGCATCCAGCCGTCGAAATCGTCGGGCTGGGCGGCGAGCCTGGCGGCGAGATTGTCGACCATGCTGCGGATCATCGCGCCCCGGTCCTGCTCGCTCATGCCGGCAGCGGCGTCCATCTGGTCGCGTGACGGGCCGGGGCCCCCGCCTGGCGCGAAAGCGGCCGACGGATCGCGGCCGATGGTGCGGCCGACCACGGTCAGCCGTTCCTTCAGCATCGGCAGGTAGGAAGCGTCGGCCGGCGCCTCCTGGGCCAAGGCCATCCAGTCGTCATAGGCGCCGGCCGCGTTGCCGTCCTGGAACTTGGCCAGCCCGAGGTAATAGCGGGCGGTCGGCGCCTTCGGATCGATCGCCGCGGCGCGGGCGAAGGCGGCGGCGGCAGATGGCGTCACGCTGCCTTCGGCCGTCATGGTCAGCGCCTCGCCATAGCCGGTCTGGGCGGCGGCATCCCGCGGCGCCAGCCTGGCCGCCGCTTCGTAGGCGGTTACCGCTTCCGGGTAGCGTTGCAGTGCCACCAGCGTGCGGCCGAGCAGCAGCCAGCCGCGCAGGTCGTCGGGCTGTTCGATCAGCCGCTGGCGCAGGCGGTCGACGATATTGCTGACCTGGGCCAGTTGCTGTTCGGCCGCCGTGGCGCGCTCGCGCGCCATCTGGTCGAGCGGCTGGCCGGGCAGGCCGGGATTGCCCAGCCGCAGGTAGAGCAGGGTGGCGAACAGCGGCACGGCGACGGCGATGGCGACGATCGTGATCAGGGTCAGCCGCGGCGAGCCCGTCTGGTGGCGTTCGGCGCCGGCGGCGTCGGCCTTCAGCAGGCGGCGCTGGACTTCCAGCCGCGCGGCCTCGGCCTCGGCCGGCCCGATCAGGCCGCGCGCCACCTCGGTTTCCAGTTCGGCGAGCTGAGCGCGATAGACGCCGAGGTCGGCTTGCGCGCGGTCGCGGGTCGCGTCGCGCATGCGGCTCAGCGGGATCAGCAGGAAGGCCAGCGCGGCAAGGGTCAGCGCGGCGAAGGCAAACCAGATCATGACGGCGTCTTTTCCTGGCCGGTCAGGGTGGCGAGCCGCGCGGCCTCCTCGGCGCTCAACGGCGCGGGAGCGGTGGTCTGCCGGCGCTGGCGGCGATAGAGCAGGGCGACGGCGGCCCCGCCGGCGGCGAGGATCAGCACCGGGCCGAGCCAGAGCAGCAGCGTCGCCCCCTTGAACGGCGGTTTCAGCAGCACCCAGTCGCCGTAGCGGGCCACCAGGAAGCGGCGCACCGCCTCGTCGTCGTCGCCGGCCTGCACCCGCTCGCGCACGATCTGGCGCAGGTCCTGGGCCAGCGGCGCGTTCGAATCCTCGATCGACTGGTTCTGGCAGACCAGGCAGCGCAACGTGCGCGAGATGTCGCGAGCCCGCGCCTCGGCCGCCGGATCGGCCAGCGGCGTATCGATGCCTTCGGCCGCCAGTGCCGGGCCGGCCAGCAGCAGCGCGATGACCAGCAAACGGCAGAACGCGATCACGGCAGCCCCAGCAGCGGCAGGATCTTGTCCTTGATCGCATCCTCGGTCAGCGGCCCGACATGCTTGTAGGCGATGCGGCCGTCGCCGGTGACGACGAAGGTTTCGGGCACGCCGTACACGCCGAAATCGATGGCGACGCGGCCTTGGCGGTCGGCGCCGATGCGGGCGAACGGATTGCCGTCCTGCTTCAGCCAGGCGCCGGCAGTACCCGGATCGTCCTTGTAGTTGATGCCGTTGACCACCACGCCGCGCCGGGCCAGGTCCATCAGCATCGGATGCTCGACCCGGCAGGGCACGCACCAGGAGGCGAAGACGTTGACGATCTGCGGCTTGCCGCTGGCGAGATCGGCGGTCTTCAGGCCTTCGCCCTGGGCCTCCAGCGGCGGCAGGGTGAATTGCGGCACCGGCTTCTGGATCAGGGCCGAGGGGATCTCGCGCGGGTTGAGCGTCAGCCCGACGCCGAGGGCGGCGGCCAGCGCGGCGAAGGTCGCGACCGGCAGGATGAACGACCAGCGGATCAGTTTTTCCGGCTTCTGGGCGGGTTCGGTGGTCATGCCTTGATCTCCGCCGCGCCGGTCTCCGCCACGTTGGCCGGATTGCGGG
>JAEYTW010000551.1 GCA_023433835.1 Pseudomonadota bacterium
GAACGCAATCTCGGCCTGGTGTTCCAGTCTTACGCCCTGTGGCCGCATCGCACGGTGGCCCAGAACGTCGCCTTCCCGCTGACCTTGCGCCATCGCCCGGCGGCCGAGGTGAGAGAGAAGGTGCAGGCGGCGCTGGACCAGCTCGGCCTCGGCCATCTCGGCGAGCGCTTTCCCCACCAGTTGTCGGGCGGCCAGCAGCAGCGCGTCGCCATCGCGCGTGCCCTGGTCTACAACCCGCCGGTCGTGCTGCTCGACGAACCCCTGTCCAACCTCGATGCCAAGCTGCGCGAGGAGGCGCGGCTGTGGCTGCGCCGGCTGATCACCTCGCTCGGCCTGTCGGCGATCTGCGTCACCCACGACCAGGTCGAGGCGATGGCGATCGCCGACCGCATCCTGCTGCTGGACCAGGGCCGCATCGAGCAGGAAGGCAGCCCCCAGGAAATGTACGGCGCGCCGCGCACGCTGATCGCCGCGGAATTCATGGGCTCCAACAACCGCCTGGCGGGCCGGCTGGTCCGCCGCGACGGCGAGCGCGGCTGGCTCGACTTAGGCGACGGCATGGTGCTGGAGGGCATCGTTCGCGACCCCGCTCGGCGCGAAGGCGAGGATGCCGTGGGCCTGATCCGGCTGGAGCAGGTCGGCGTCGCGGCCGAGCCCGGCCCCAACAGCCTCGCCTTGCCGCTGGCGGCCCAACTCTATCTCGGCGATCGCTGGGAACTCGCCTTCGAGACCGGCGGCCAGCCGCTGCGCGCCTTCACCGGCGGCCCGGCGCCGGCGGGCACGCTGCATGTCGATTTCCCGCCCGCGGCGCTGTGGATCTTCTGAACGAGGATCGCAACGCGTCCGTCACATAACCGAAAGAAGATCGTCACACGCCGGTCCTAGGGTTCCCCCGCGCCGCGACAGCCTGACGCCATCGCAGCGCCTTCCAGGGGGACGACAATGCGGATACGGACGGCACTTCTCGGCCTGGCCACGGCCGGCCTGTTCATGGCGGGGCCCATGGCCCGGGCCCAGACCATCTTCCCGATCGACCGGGCAAGCTTCCTTGCCGGCACGCGCTTCGACTTCAAGGTCGAATTCGCCGGGGTCGTCGACCAGGCCGCGGCCAAGTTCACGATCAACGGCCGCGATGCTGCGAGCGTGCTGGGCGGCACCGTCGACTACATCGCGCGCGAGGATGGCCAGGAAGCTTCGAGCTTCGTGATCCGCGGCGCCACCCTGTCCCAGCCGGGCACCTACACGATCGCCGCCGAAGCCGGCGGCCAGAGCCGCGCGGTCACCTGGGACGTCTACGGGACGCCGTCGACCCCTCGGGTGAAGAACGTCATCCTGTTCGTCGGCGACGGCATGTCGGTCGCGCATGTCACCGCGGCGCGCATCCTGTCGCGCCAGCTGGTCGAGGGCAAGTATCGCGGCCGGCTGACGATCGACGACTTCCCCTACAATTCGATGGTCGGCACCTCGGGTGTCGATTCCGTCGTCACCGATTCGGCCAACTCGGCCCATGCCTACACCACCGGCCACAAGTCGTCGGTCAACGCGCTGGGCGTCTATGCCAGCCGCGCCAAGGACAACCTGGCGCATCCGCGGGTCGAGACCATCGCCGAGCTCTTGAAGCGCACGACCAGGAAGTCGGTCGGCGTCGTCACCAATACCGAGATCGAGGATGCGACCCCCGCCTCGATGGTCGCCCATACCCGGCGCCGCTCGGACTACAACGTCATCGTCGACCAGTTCCTGGCCCTGAAGCCCGACGTCATGATGGGCGGCGGCGCCTCGAACTTCGTGCCGAAGTCGGCGCCGGGTTCGCGCCGCACCGACGAGGAAGACTACCTCGCCAAGTTCCGCGATGCCGGCTACGCCGTCGCTGCCACCGGCGACGAGTTGAAGGCCGCCGCGGCCAAGCCCGAGACCCAGAAGCTCCTGGGCCTCTTCCATCCGCGCAATATGGACGGCGCGCTGGACCGCAAGTTCCTCAAAGGGTCGACCGTCAAGCAGTACCCGAACCAGCCCGACCTGACCGAGCAGGTCAAGGCCGGCATCGACGTGCTGAGCCGCAATCCCGAAGGCTTCTTCATGATGGTGGAATCGGGCCTGATCGACAAGGCCACCCATCCGCTGGACTGGGAGCGCGCAGCTTATGACACGATCATGCTCGACAACGCCGTCCGCGTCGCCGTCGACTGGGCCGGCACCCGCGAGGATACACTGATCATCGTCATCCCCGACCATGCCCACGGCATCTCGATCATCGGCACGGTCGACGACGACCTGCCGGGCACGGAGATGCGCGAGAAGGTCGGCACCTATGACAAGGCGAAGTTCCCGAACTATCCCGCGCCGAACGCGGAAGGGTATCCGGAGAAGGTCGATGTCTCGCGCCGCCTGGCGGTGTTCACGAACAACTATCCCGACTACTACGAGACGTTCCGCCCCAAGCTCGATGCGACGAACGTGCCGGCCATCCAGGGCCCGGACAAGAAGTACGTCGCCAATGAGAAGTACAAGGCGGTGCCGGGCGCGATGTTCCGCGAGGGTATCCTGCCGCGCGATGCCGACCAGGGCGTGCATGCCGCCGACGACGTCGTCGCCCGCGGCTGGGGCCCCGGCTCGGAAATGCTGCGCGGCTTCATCGACAACACCTACATCTTCCGCATCATCGCCACCAATCTGGCGCTGGGGGCGGGCAAGTGATGTCGCGGGCCAGGGCCGCCGTCGCGGCGCTGTCTGGCCGGGTGGCGCAGGGGCGTTCCTGGCCGCAGGCGCCGGACACGGAGATCCTGAT
>JAEYTW010000703.1 GCA_023433835.1 Pseudomonadota bacterium
GGCCAGGCCCAGGGCGATGCCGACGGCCCGGACGAGGTCGCGGCGCTGGAATGGTTCGACGACGACCGCGGCAAAACCGAGCCGTGCCGCTTCCGCCCGCAGCGAGGCCGACCCGCGGGCGGCGAGCAGCACCGCCGGCCCGGCGAGATCCTGGCCGTGGGACGCCTCGCCGACGACACGGAGGTCGGCATCGCGGGCAACGATCTCGGCGCCCGCCGCGGTCAGATAGGCGATCGCCGCCTCATGCACCGCCGCCGATACCCCGGTCACCGCGATACGGACGGCATCGAGCCGCGGCAGGTCGTCAGGCAGGCCGGCGGCCGCCACGACCGGCACGACGAACCAGAAGGTCGAGCCCACCCCACCCGCCCCGGGGGCGACGCCGATGCGGCCGCCCATCAACTCGACCAGCCGGCGGCAGATCGACAGGCCGAGACCGGTGCCGCCGTATTTGCGCGCGGTCGAGGAATCGGCCTGGGCGAAGGGCTGGAACAGCCTGGCCCGCTGGGCCTGGGTCAGGCCGATGCCGGTGTCGGTGACGGCGACGCGCATGCCCTCGGGTACGGCCTCGGCCCGCACGGTGACCGAGCCGGCCTCGGTAAACTTGATCGCGTTCCCGATCAGGTTCAGCAGGATCTGCCGCAGGCGCGTCGGGTCGGCGACGATGCGGGCAGGCAAGGCCGGCGACACGAAGGGCACGAGGTCGAGCCCCTTTTCGGCGGCTTGGCGCGACAGGAGTTCGGCGACGCCGACCACCGCATCTTCCAACCCGATCTCGACCGCCTCGAGCTGCAGCTTGCCGGCCTCGATCTTGGAGAAGTCGAGGATGTCGTTGATGATGCCGAGCAGCGCGCGCGACGAATCCCGCACGATCTGGACGATGCCGCGCTGTTCGTCGTCCTGGGCGTATTCGGCCAGCAGGTCGGCCATGGTCAGCACGCCGTTCATCGGCGTGCGGATCTCGTGGCTCATCACCGCCAGGAATTCCGATTTGGCGCGGGCGGCGGCCTCGGCCTCGTCGCGGGCGGCCTTGATGTCGACCATGGCGTTCTTGAACACGTCGGCGGCGCGCGCCATCGCGCCGATCTCGTTGTCCTGCTCGCGAAACGGCACGGCGGTGCCGAGCGAACCGCCGGCCAGGTCGGTCATCACCTCGGTGATCCGCCCCAGCGGTCGGACGGTGCGGCGCACCACCCAGGTGGCCGCCGCGATGCCCACCAGCACGCAGAGCGCGGCGACGATCAGGGTCTGGTCGACCGAGACCGAGAGATGGCCGGTCAGCGCCTCGGCCACCTGCTGCTCGTCGCGCTGGACCTGCTCGCGCGTCATCTCGGTCACGCCGATGATCAGCTCGGCCTGGGCATCGACCACGTCGCTCGCCAGCCGCTGGATGGTATCGCCGACCCCGGCGAGATGCAGAAACAGCGACTGGAAGCGCACCGTGGTCTCGCGCAGGCCATGGGCGAGCTGTCGGTCGTCGGCCTCGCGCATCACCCGCTCCAGCCGGCGGTATTCGTCGTCGATTTCCTTGAAGGTGCCGCGCACCGCCTCGACCCGCTGGGCCTTGTCGGATGTCATGTCGGTTACCGCCAGCACCGACTGCGCCTGGGCATCGAGATAGCGGCCGCGCAGCCGGGCGGCACGGTTCGAGCCCTCGAAGTCGCTGGTCTCGAACGAGCGGGCGATCAGGAGGCCGAGATCGGCCTGGATACGCTCGCCGGTCGCGACCAGCGCCTCGAAGCTGCCCCGCCGCTCGGCGTTCAGCGCGGCGATGCGGCCGAAGCCCTCGACGTAACGGCCGAGCCGTTCGTCGATCGAATCGAGCCGGGCCTGGACTGCCGGGTCGGTGAACGAGCGACGCGCGGCGGCGATTTCGCCGCGCAGGCTGGCGGCCTGGGTGTCGACCTTGGCCTGCAGGGCCTGCGAGGGTTCATGCAGATAGGCGCCGACGGCCAGACGCAGTTGGCTGACGCCGCGCTCGACGGTCTGGGCGACGCGCGACAAGGCCGACAGGCTGCGCAGCGAATCGAAGCTGCGCTCGATCCGCGACAGGGTCATGACGCTGAGGCCGGAGGACGCGACGACCAGCACCACCAGGAACAGGAACCCGGCGAAGATCAGCCGGCCGATCGTCCAGCGCCACAGGGTCCAGCGCCAGCGCCCGGACCGCGCCTCAGTCGGGTTTGACATTGGCCGACTTGACCACCTTGGCCCAGCGCGCATCCTCGGCCGCGATGTGGGCGGCGAAGGCCTGCGGCCCGGCCCCGATCACCCGCGCCGCGATGGCATCGAGCTCGGCCCGGACCTTCGGATCGGCCAGCGCCGCCTGGAATTCGCGGTCGAGCCGGGCGACCATGTCGGCCGGCGTGCCGGCCGGGGCCAGAAACCCGAACC
This sequence comes from Pseudomonadota bacterium, assembly GCA_023433835.1. GTDB lineage: Bacteria > Pseudomonadota > Alphaproteobacteria > Ferrovibrionales > Ferrovibrionaceae > JAFKFH01. The sequence goes on from JAEYTW010000703.1 coordinate 2,395, forward strand.
AGGCTTCGACGTCGAGGCCGGGAAAACCCGCTTCGGTCAGGGTCGGCACGTCGGGCAGCACCGGCAGGCGTTGCGCCGCCATCACCGCCAGGGCCTTCATCTTGCCCGACTGGAGATGCGCCATGACGTTGGAGCCGGTCTCGAACAGCACCTGGATGGTGCCGTCAAGGAAAGCCTTCTGCAGTGGCCCGCCCCCGGCGAAGGGCACGTGCAGATAGTCGATTCCGGCCTGGGCCTTGAACAGTTCGCCAGCCAGATGCTGGATCGAGCCGTTGCCCGACGACCCGAAGACCAGTTCGGTCTTGCCCGATTTCGCCAGGCGGACGAAATCCGCGACCGTGTCAATACCGAGACCGGGCTGCACCGCCAGCACCAGCGGAAAGCCGACCGACAGGGTGATCGGCGCGAAATCCTTGACCGGGTCGAAGAAGGTCTGCGGGTTGATATGGTGATTGATGCAGAGCGGGCCGGCATGGCCATAGAACAGGGTATAGCCGTCGGCCGCCGCGCGCTTGACCGCCACCGCCGCGACGTTGCCGCCCGCGCCCGGGCGATAGTCGAGGGTGATGGGCTGGCCCAGCGGCCCGGCCGCGCGGTCGACCACCGGCTTGGACGAGTAGGTCGAGGTGCCGCCCGGCGGAAAGGCGATGATCAGATCGATCGGATGATCGGGATAAGCCCCCGCATCTGCCCGGAACGGCCGGGCGGCGCCCAGCGCCGCCAGCCCCGCCATCATCGCCCGCCTGTCCAGCATCGCGCCCCCCCTGCCCTCGAGGCGGCATTCTACAGGGGAAGGTCAGAGATTGTCGCGGATCCTGGCGGCCAGTTCGCCGATCTTTGCCATGTCGCCGGGTTTGGGAATCCAGTTGAAGTCGAGCTGATCGCCGAGCCGCCGCGGCAGGACGTGGACATGGAAATGCGGCACCGACTGGGCGGCCCCCCGGCCGTTGGCCTGGACGAGGTTCAGCCCGTCGGGCTCGACCGTGCGCCAAACCGCGCCGGCGATCTTGTGGATCACCGGCGCCAGCCTGGCGAACAATTCGGGCGGCAGGTCGAGGACGGTCGGATGATGCGCCTTGGCGATCACGAGGCAGTGGCCCTCATTGGCGGGATTGATATCCATGAAGGCCAGCGCGTCGTCGGTTTCGTGCAGCTTGAAGCAGGGGATGGCCCCGGCCACGATCTTGCAGAAGACGCAGTTCTCGTCATGCGGCGCGGCCATCGGTCTCACTCCCTGCTCATGATGGGGCGCGAGCTTACCCTCAGTTCAGGTCGATGACGACATTGCCGAGCGTACGGCCGGCCTCGACCGCCTCATGGGCCTCCACGATACGCTCGAGCGGGAAGCGCGCGCCGATGGTGTGGTCGAGGCGCCCGCCCCCGGCCATGGTGTTGATCGCGGCGATGCCGCGCGCGAAATCCTCCGCCTGCAGATCGTAGACCAGGAAGAAGCGCAGGGTGATCGCGTTCATCAGCAGCAGCCGGAACGGCACCGGCACGGGGTTGACCGTGTTCGAGCCGTAGCAGACCACCTGGGCGCGCGGCTTCAGGATGCGGTCGAGCAGGCCCGCGGTCGACGAGAAATCCATATCGATCACGCCGTCGACCCCACCGGGCGCCAGGTCGCGCAGCCGGGCGGCCACATCCTCGCCCTTGTAGTCGATGGTCTCAGCGGCGCCGGCGGCGCGAGCATGGGCGGCCTTCCGTTCCGAGCCCACCGTGCCGATCACGCGCGCGCCGCGTTCGCGCGTCGCGAACTGGGTGGCATAGTGGCCGACGGCCGAGGACGCGCCGGTGACGAGGACCGTCTTGCCCGCGAGGTCGTCGAACAGCGAGACGGCATGGAAGGCCGTCAGGGCCGGGATGCCGAAACAGGCGGCGGCGGCCTCGTCGACGCCCGGCGGCAGCGGCACGGCCTGCGCCGCCGGCAAGGCGATATAGTCCGCCGCGGTGCCGAGCGGGCGCTGCCACTGGCCGTTAAAGATCCAGACGCGCTCGCCGATGCGGGTTTCCGGCACGCCCGGCCCAACCCGGTCGATCACGCCGGCGCCATCGGAATGGGGCACGATCTTCGGATCCGACAACGGCCGCGCCATGCGCGACTTGACGTCGGACGGATTGACGCCCGAGGTGGCCAGCCTGACCCGCACCTCGCCGGGGCCGGGCTCGGGCGTCGGCAGTTCGCCCACCACCAGCACGTCGCGGGCGGTCCCATTCCGTTCATACCAGGCTGCGCGCATCGTCCGATCCTCCATCATGACCGCCGCACTGAAGCCGGTCGCGATCCATATGTAAAACGAGTTCTTGTCATTGAAAGAATAAGCGTCTGTTATGGATGGATGCTGACACCGGCCGATCTCGACATCGATCTTCTCCGCGCCTTCGTCGCCGTGGCCGACGAAGGCGGCTTTACCGCGGCGGCCGACCGGCTGGGCCGCACCCAGGCCGCCGTGTCGCTGAAGATCAAGCGGCTGGAAGGCACACTCGGCAAACGGGTACTGGAACGATCCAGCCGCCATCTGGCTTTAACGCCGGATGGAGAGGTTCTGCTGGGATATGCCCGGCGCCTCCTGGCCTTGAACGACGAAACGCTGCAGCGCCTGGGCGCACCGGCGATCTCGGGCGAGTTGAAGGTTGGAATCGCCGAGTATTTCCTGCCGGCGCATCTGCCGCAGGCTCTGGCCCAGTTCGGGCGCAGCCATCCGGGCATCCATGTCGAGGCCCGGGTCGGTTTCGCCCAGGACCTCACCGCGGCCTTCGAGCGCGGCGAGCTCGACCTTGTGCTCACCCGCCGCGAGAAGGGCGGGCGGCTGGGCCGGCTGATCTGGCGCGACCCCATGGTCTGGGCCGCGGCGCAGGGGTTGGAGATCGCGGCCGACCGGCCGCTGCGGCTGTGCCTGTTGCCGAGCCCGTGCGTCTATCGCACGCATGGCATCGCGGCACTCGACCGCGTCGGCCGGCGATGGGAAGCGGCCTATACCGCGCCGAGCGTGCTGGGCGTGCAGGCCGCGGCTGTGGCTGGGGTGGGGGTCGCCGTGCTGTCGCGCACGGCGATGGTGGACGGGCTGCGCGAACTCGGCACTGCGGAAGGGTTTCCTATCCTGCCGGAACTCGAGGTCGTCGTGCTGGGCGAGGAGGGTCCCGCGGCCGCGCTGGCCCAGCCGTTGCTGCGGCTGATTCTGGACAGCGCGCGGCTGGCCCTGCCGCAGGCAGCCTGATTTATGGGACCAAAGTCCTAAATACCTATGAATAGTTGATCGAACGGATTATCGCCCTATCTTGGGGGGCAATGTCTGTCGCGATCCGCATCGTCGCACCTATTGCCGGCGTCCTCATCCTACTGGCGCTGGCGCTTGCCCCGGTCGTCAATTTCCTCACCGAACATTGGTTTGCCGGCGAGGTCGAACTGCGCGCCGAGCTCATCGAACGGTCGCTGGCCCTGCCGTTGTCCGGCATGTTGTCGCGCAATGACCGGGCGGGGATCGCGGCGGCGCTGGACAGCCTCGCGCGCAACGAAAGCGACAATCTGCGCAGCCTCGCCTTTTGTGCCACCGACGGCACGGTCATCCAGGCGGCGGGCCTGCCCCCCGCCCCGTGCGAGGACGGTCCGAAATTCGCGATGACCACGTTCGACGGCGGGCCGAAATTCCTGCTGGCCCGCTTTCCCGTCGCCGACGCGCAGGGCGCCGCGATCGGGCGGCTCGTCGTGGTCCACGATCTCGATTTCGTCGACCGGCGATCGACCGACGTGCTGATCTATTCGGTCGTGGCCGTCATCGTCGTCGGCGGCGCGGTGGCGCTGGCGGCGCTGGTGCTGATGCGGTTGACGCTGCGCCGCTGGGCGCGGGCGATGCGCGAAAGC
>JAEYTW010000765.1 GCA_023433835.1 Pseudomonadota bacterium
ACATGGCGCACTCCTACCTGCTCGGCTGCGCCACCGCCGGGATGCACGTCCGCGTCGGCGCCCCCGCGTCCCTGCCGCCGGACCCCGCGATCGTGGCGCGCGCCACCGAGATCGCCGCCGCCACCGGCGGCAAGGTTCTCGCCGATTTCGTCGCCTCCGGCGTCGCCATCGACAGCCGCACGGTGGCCGCGGACGATCTTTTCGTCGCGCTCGAAGGCCCGAACAACGATGCCCACAGGTTCATCGCCGCCGCGCTGAAGGCGGGTGCCGCGGGCGCGATCGTCGCCCGCATCCCGGACGGGCTGACCGACGCCGCGCCGCTGGTGGTGGTCGACGATACCCAGGCGGCGCTGGAAGCGCTGGGCCGCGCCGCGCGCCATCGGGTCGGCGCGAAGATCATCGCGGTGACCGGTTCGGTCGGCAAGACCTCGACCAAGGATGCGCTGGCCCACGTGCTGGCCCAGCAGGGCGCCACCCACGCCTCGGCCGCCAGCTACAACAATCTCTGGGGCGTGCCGCTGACCCTGGCCCGGATGCCGCAGGACACCGATTTCGGCGTGTTCGAGATCGGCATGAATCATGCGGGCGAGATCGTGCCGCTGGTCGCCCAGGTCCAGCCGCAGGTGGCGCTGATCACCACGGTCGAGGCCGCCCATCTCGGCAATTTCCGCGGCGAGTCCGAGATCGCCGACGCCAAGGCCGAAATCATGACCGGCCTGCAGCCGGGCGGGACCGTCGTGCTGAACCGCGATAACAGGTGGTTCGATCATCTGGCAGCGCGCGCCGAGGCGCTGGGCGTTTCCCGCATCGTCTCCTTCGGCCTCGACGAGGCGGCCCAGGTGCGCGCGACCCGTCACGACCTCCAGGCCGACGGCTCCGACGTCGAGGCGCTGATCCATGGCCGCAAGCTCGACTTCCGCGTCGGCGCGCCGGGGCTGCACTGGGTGCGCAATGCGCTGGCCGTGCTGGCCGCGATCGAGGCCGCCGGCGGCGATGTCGAGCGCGCCGCCGTGGCGCTTGCCGGCATCGGTCCGTCGAAGGGCCGCGGCCAGCGCTTCGCGCTGCCTGTCGATGGCGGCGAATTCCTCCTGATCGACGACAGCTACAATGCCAATCCGGTGTCGATGCGCGCGGGGCTGGCGGTGCTGGCGACGCTGCCCGTTACGGGCCGCCGCATCGCCGTGCTGGGTGACATGCTCGAGCTGGGCGATGACGGTGAGAAATTGCATGCCGGCCTTGCCCCGGATGTGGTTGCGGCCGGCGTCGATCTCGTCTACACCACCGGCCCGCTCATGCAGGCACTGAATCGGGCTTTGCCGCCGGAACGCCGTGGCGATCACGCCGCGACGTCGGCGGATCTTGCCGATTCGGTGCTGCGGGCGATCGGTCCCGGCGACGTCGTCTTCGTCAAGGGATCGCTCGGCAGCCGCATGGGCAGGATCGTCGACGCGCTGAAGGCGCTGGCCCATCCCGACCCGTCAACGCCAGCGGGCAGGAAAGACTAGAATGCTCTATCAACTCCTCGCCCCGCTCGCCGACGACTTCATCCTGTTCAACCTGTTCCGGTACCTGACCTTCCGTACCGGCGGCGCGATCATGACGGCGATGCTGATCTCGTTCCTGTTCGGCCAGCCGATCATCGACTGGCTGCGCTCCAAGCAGGGCAAGGGCCAGCCGATCCGCGACGACGGTCCGCAGTCGCATCTGCTGACCAAGCAGGGCACGCCGACGATGGGCGGCTTCCTGATCCTGCTCGGCCTCTGCGTCGGCACGCTGCTGTGGGCCGATCTGTCGAACCGCTATGTCTGGTCGGTGCTGCTGGTCACCGTCGGCTTCGGCCTGATCGGCTTCTACGACGACTATCTGAAGGTGACCAAGCAGAACCCCCGCGGCGTGCCGGGCAAGCTGAAGCTGGGGCTGCAGGTGATCATCGCCGCGGCTGCGGCGGTCTGGATCATCTATATCACCCGCGCGCCGCTCGCGACCGGCGTGGCCGTGCCGTTCGTCAAGGATTTCCTGATCAACCTCGGCATCTTCATGGCGCCGTTCATGATCCTGGTGATCGTCGGCGCCTCGAACGCCGTCAACCTGACCGACGGCCTCGACGGCCTCGCCATCGTGCCGGTGATGATCGCCGGCGCCTCGTTCGGGCTGATCGCCTATCTCGCCGGCAACCAGGTCTTCGCCCAGTATCTTGCGATCAACCACGTGCCCGGCGCGGGCGAGCTGGTCGTGTTCTGCGGCGCGTTGATCGGCGCCGGCCTCGGCTTTCTCTGGTTCAACGCGCCGCCGGCCCGCGTCTTCATGGGCGATACCGGCTCGCTGGCACTCGGCGGCGCGCTCGGCACCATCGCGGTGGTAACCAAGCACGAACTGGTGCTGGCGGTGATCGGCGGCCTGTTCGTGCTGGAAGCCGTGTCGGTCATCGTCCAGGTCGCCTCGTTCAAGCTGACCGGCAAGCGCGTCTTCCGCATGGCGCCGCTGCATCATCACTTCGAACAGAAGGGGTGGCCCGAGGCGACCATCGTCATCCGCTTCTGGATCATCGCCGTCATCCTGGCCCTGATCGGCCTTTCCACCCTCAAGCTGCGGTGACGAAGATGATCGTGCCCGCCGGCTTCGAGGATCGTGACGTCGTGGTGTTCGGCCTGGCCCGTTCGGGCATTGCCGCCGCCAAGGCGCTGATCGCCGGCGGTGCCCGAGTGCATGCCTGGGACGACGGCGCGGCCGGGCGCGAGCGCGCCATCGCCGCCGGCCTCGACCTGACCGACTGGCGCGGCCTCGACCTGACGAAGATGGCCGCGGTCGTGCTGGCGCCGGGCGTGCCGCTGACCCACCCGCAGCCCCATGAGCTGGTTGTCGCGGCCAAGGCGGCCGGCGTGCCGGTGATCGGCGACATCGAAGTCTTCATCGGCGGCATCGATCCGTCGCGCCTGATCGGCATCACCGGCACCAACGGCAAGTCGACGACCACGGCGCTGATCGGCCATCTGATCAAGGCGGCGGGCCTGCCGGTCGCTGTCGGCGGCAATATCGGCACGGCGGTGTTCGACCTGCCGGCCTTGCCGATGCGCGGCGCCTATGTCGTCGAGCTGTCGTCCTACCAGCTCGACCTGACCCCGTCCTGGACGGCGCGGGTCGGCGTGCTGTCGAACATCACGCCCGACCACCTCGACCGCCACGGCGACATGGCCCATTACGCCGAGGTGAAGTCACATATCTTCCACCGTGTCGCCACGGCGGTCTGCGGCGTCGACGACGATTACTGCCGCGCCATCGCAGCCTCGCTGGAAGGCGACGTGGTCACCGTGTCGGTCGGCGGCGCCGGGCAGGTTTCGGTGCGCGACGGCGTGCTCTATGACGGCGGCGACGTGGTTCTCGATCTGAAGCTCCTGCCTGCGCTGCCCGGCGCCCATAACTGGCAGAATGCAGGCCTGGCCTATGCCGCCTGCCGTGCCTTCGGGCTGGGCCGTGCCGACATCATCGCCGGGCTGGCGAGCTTTCCGGGCCTCGCTCACCGCATGGAGCGGCTGGCCGAGATCGGCGGCATCGTCTTCATCAACGACAGCAAGGCGACCAATGCCGACGCGGCCGAGAAGGCCCTGGTCTGCTACGACGACATCTACTGGATCGCCGGCGGCCGGGCCAAGCTGGGCGGCATCGAGCAGCTGAAGCCGCATCTGGGCCGTGTCCGCCGCGCCTTCCTGATCGGCGAGGCGACCGAGGATTTCGCCCGCACCATCGGCGATGCCGCCCCCGTCACCCGCTGCGGCACGCTGGCCGCCGCGGTGCCCGCCGCGTTCGCTGCGGCCCGCGCCGACGGGATCGCAGGGGCCGTCGTCATGCTGTCGCCGGCCTGCGCCTCGTTCGATCAGTTCAGCGATTTCGAGGCGCGCGGCGACGCGTTCCGCCATCTGGTCCAGGCCCTGGTCGATGCCCATGGGGGTGCCGCATGATCAACGTGTCGCGTACCGACACCTCGATGGTCGGCGCCTGGTGGTGGACGGTCGACCGCTGGCTGCTGGCCGCGCTGGCCGCGCTGATCTTCGTCGGCTGCGTGCTGGGCCTGGCCGCCTCGCCGGCGGTCGCGACCCGCATCGGTGCCACCTCGATGCATTTCGTCGAGCGCCAGATCATCTTCCTGGTGCCGGCCGTGCTGGTGATGTTTGCGATGTCGCTGCTGGCGCCGGAAATCATCCGCCGCATCTCGCTGCTGCTGCTGCCGCTGTTCGTGCTGATGATGGCCCTGACGCTGTTCATGAGCGTCGAGGTCAAGGGCGCGCATCGCTGGCTCTATATGGGCGGCCTGTCGATCCAGCCGTCGGAATTCGTCAAGCCCCTGTTCGCCGTCGTCGCCGGCTGGCTGTTCGCCGAGCAGAAGGCCGGGCGCGGCGTGCCGGGCTATCTGCTCTCGACCGTGGTCTATGCCGTGATCATCGGCCTCTTGTTCCGCCAGCCCGATATCGGCATGGCGATCGTCGTCACGGCCGTGTGGCTGGTGCAGTTCTTCATCGCCGGGCTGCCGATCATCCTGGTGCTGATCGGCGCGGCGCTGGCCGTCGGCGGGCTGGCCGGGGCCTACACGCTGCTGCCCCACGTGGCCGCGCGCATCGACAAGTTCATGGGCGACGGCAAGGAGAACTATCAGGTCGAGCGCGCGATGGAAGCCTTCGCCGCCGGCGGCGTGTTCGGCCGCGGCCCGGGCGAAGGCTCGGTCAAGTCGGTGCTGCCCGATGCCCACACCGACTTCATCTTCGCCGTCGCCGGCGAGGAATTCGGCATGTGGCTCTGCCTCGTCATCATCGGCCTGTTCGCCTTCGTCGTGCTGCGCGGCTTCGCGCGCCTCCTGAGCGAGAACAACCTGTTCGTGCTGATTGCCGGCGCCGGCCTCTTGACCCAGTTCGGCCTGCAGGCGGTGATCAATATCGGGGTCAACCTGCACCTCCTGCCGACCAAGGGCATGACCCTGCCGTTCATCTCCTACGGCGGCTCGTCGCTGCTGGCGCTGGCGCTCGGCATGGGCATGATGCTGGCCCTGACCCGGCGCCGGCCCGAAAGCGGGGGGCCGGTATGAGCGCGGGCCTGATCGTGCTTGCCGCCGGGGGCACCGGCGGCCATGTCTTTCCGGCCGAGGCGCTGGCCGCCGAACTGCGTGCCCGCGGCCGCCGGCTGGTGCTGGTCACCGACAAGCGGGCCGAGCAGTACGAGGCGCGTTTCCCCGGCACCGAGATCCACGTGGTGC
>JAEYTW010000769.1 GCA_023433835.1 Pseudomonadota bacterium
GGCCAGCAGGCCGGCAGCCACCAGCACCGCCGGGTTGGAGGTGTTGGTGCAGGAGGTGATGGCCGCGATCACCACCGCCCCCTGGTCCAGGTTGTAGCCGCAGCCCTGCACGGGGACCGAGCGGTTCGCGTCCTCCGCCTTGAAGGCGCCCACCAGATCGCCGCCGAAGCTCTGCGCCGCCTGGGACAGCGGCACGCGGTCCTGCGGGCGCTTCGGGCCGGCCAGCGACGGCTCGACCGTCGTCATGTCCAGCTCCAGCGTGTCGGTGAAGACGGGGTCCGGCGTGCCGGCGTCGCGCCACATGCCCTGGGCGCGGGCGTAGGCCTCGACCATCGCCACGCGGTCGGCGTCGCGGCCGGTGAAGGTCAGGTAGCGGATGGTCTCCGCGTCGATCGGGAAGATGCCGCAGGTGGCGCCGTATTCCGGGGCCATGTTGCCGATGGTCGCGCGGTCGGCCAGCGTCAGGTGGTCCAGACCCGGCCCGTAGAACTCCACGAACTTGCCGACCACGCCCTTCTTGCGCAGCATCTGGGTGACGGTCAGCACCAGGTCGGTGGCGGTGGTGCCCTCGCGCGGCTTGCCGGTCAGCTTGAAGCCGATGACCTCGGGGATCAGCATCGACTGCGGCTGGCCCAGCATCGCGGCCTCGGCCTCGATGCCGCCGACGCCCCAGCCCAGCACCGCCAGGCCGTTGACCATGACGGTATGGCTGTCGGTGCCGACCAGCGTGTCGGGATAGGCGATCTCGTTCTTGCCGTCCTTGCGGGTCCAGACCACCTGGGCCAGGTTTTCCAGGTTCACCTGGTGGCAGATGCCGGTGCCTGGCGGCACGGCGCGGAAGTTGTCGAACGCGGTCTGGCCCCAGCGCAGGAAGGTGTAGCGCTCGCCGTTACGCTCGTACTCGAGGTTGACGTTCTGCTTGAACGACGACTTGGTGCCGTAGGCGTCGACCATGACCGAGTGGTCGATGACGAGGTCGACGGGAACCAGCGGGTTGATCTTGGTCGGGTTGCCGCCCAGCCGGGTCATCGCGTCGCGCATAGCGGCGAGGTCGACCACCGCCGGCACGCCGGTGAATTCCTGCATCAGCACGCGGGCGGGGCGGAAGGCGATCTCGCGGTCCGAGCGCTTCTTCTTCTGCCAGTCGGCAACGGCCTTGATGTCGGCCTTGGTGACCGAGCGGCCATCTTCGTTGCGCAGCAGGTTTTCCAGCAGCACCTTCAACGTGTAGGGCAGGCGGGTGATGTCGCCCAGGCCCGCCTTCGAGGCCGCCGGCAGGCTGAAGATCGTGTAGGTCTTGGTCCCGACCTTGAGGTTCTTGCGCGCGCCATAGCTGTTCGGGGCGACGGGGGCGGCGACCTTGGCGACCGCCTTCCTGGCGGCGGTCTTCTTCGCGACGGGGGCGACCTTCTTCGGCGCGGCCGCCTTGGCGGCAGGCTTGACCGGCGCCTTCGGCTTGGGGACGACAGGGCCCTTGGGGGTCACCTTGGCCTTGGCGGGTGCCTTGGCCGCGATCTTCGCTGCGGCCTGGGTCTTGCTGGAGGCCTTGGTCTTAGCCTGGGCCTTGGTCTTGGCTGCCACGTCTTATCTCCTTGACGCAATCGCCGCCCGCGGGGACGGTCGAAATTCCTAGTGGGTCGAGGCGTCGGCGGGTACGCATCGCCCGCGCGCCCCGCAACTTCTGGATTAGTGCCGCAAATTCTGTGGCTTGCCAAGGCGAATCGCGGTCACATAGGCAGGGCTAAGCCGCACTTAAGTGACACTTCATGTGCGCCGGGGAGGGATAAGCGAGAATGACTGTCAGGACCGAAAAGTCGGGGCCGGTAACCACCGTCATCCTGGACCGCCCGGGGGTGCGCAACGCCGTCGACCGCCCGACGGCCGAGGCGCTGGCCCAGGCTTTCGCCGCCTTCGACGCCGACGACGAGGCCCGGGTCGCGGTGTTCTGGGGCGCCGGCGATACGTTCTGCGCCGGGGCCGACCTGAAGGCGATGGCCGATCCCGCCCGCCGCAACAATGTCGACCCGGGCGGGCAGGGACCGATGGGGCCGAGCCGGATGATGCTGACCAAGCCGGTCATCGCCGCGATATCGGGCCATGCGGTGGCCGGCGGCCTTGAACTGGCGCTGTGGTGCGACCTGCGCGTCGTCGAGGACGATGCGGTGATGGGCGTATTCTGCCGCCGCTGGGGCGTGCCGCTGATCGACGGCGGCACGATCCGCCTGCCCCGGCTGATCGGGCTGTCGCGCGCCCTCGACCTGATCCTCACCGGGCGGCCGGTCGACGCGGCCGAGGCCCTGTCGATCGGTCTGGCCAACCGGGTGGTGGCGAAGGGGCAGGCGCGCGCCGCGGCCGAGGCGCTCGCCGCCGAGATCGCCCGGTTCCCCCAGGCCTGCATGCGGGCCGACCGGCTGTCGGCCTATGCCCAGTTCGACCTCGACCTGCCCGCCGCGCTGCGTGCCGAAGGGGCGGGCGGCGTCGCCGTCCTGGCGGCCGAGGCCATTCCCGGGGCCGCCCGTTTTGCCGCCGGCAAGGGACGGCACGGCCGGTTCGACGAGATCTGAACGGATTGACTTGCGCCCCCTTTGGGGGCCATACCGGGGGCATGGCGGGGATCGTGGCATCGGGCATGCGGCGGACCGGCGCGTGGATCGCGCTGGCGGCGATGCTCGTGGCGCTGATCCTGCCGCTGGTCCCCCGCGACGCGCTGGCCGCCGCGGCGGGCATCGAGGCGACCGTGATCTGCACGCCCTACGGGATCAAGGTGGTCGCCGCCGACCACGAGGGCCAGGCCTTGCCCGACCCGGGCGACGGCAGCGTGCATTGCCCGCTCTGCGTCGGCCCCGGCGGGGGCTGGGTATTGCCTGCCGCCACGCCGCTGCCGTTCCGCCTGCCCCTCGCAGGCACGCGCCTGCTGGCGCAGGTCGTCCGCGCCGAACCGCCGGTCCGCCTCGACCTGGCCGCCGCGCCCAACGCCCCCAGGCCACCACCCGCCTCCTGAATCCCGCTCGATCGAAACTGCGCCTGCCGGCCGCCGGCGGCGCATGCCGTTATCGCTGGATTTGAGGCATTCCATGACATCGTCGTCGACGCGACGCGACTTCACCGCGCTGGCCGCCGCTGCCGCCACCGCGCTTGCCACCTGTGGCGCCACCGCCGTCCCGGCGCTGGCCCAGACCGCCAACCTGCCCGCCGTCACGGTCGAGGGGCGGGCCGAAGGCTCGCTGACCGTGCCGGGCATCGCCGAGCAGCGCGCGATCCTCGACGAGACCGTCGGCTCGGTCGGCTTCGTCGACAGCGAATCCTACAAGGGCGTCTATTCGAATACGCTGCGCGAGGTGCTCGACAATTCGCCGGGTGTCTACGTGCAGAACCGCTACGGCCAGGAAATGCGGCTGTCGATCCGCGGCTCCGGCATCGGCCGCGGTTACCATCTGCGGGGCGTGGAACTGCTGCAGGACGGCATTCCCCTCAATCTGGCGGACGGGTCGGGCGATTTCTATCAGATCGATCCGCTGGCGCTGCGCTCGGCCGAGATCTACAAGGGCGGCAACGGCCTGGCCTACGGTTCGTCGACGCTGGGCGGCGCGATCAATTTCCTGACGCCCACGGCCCATACCGCGGTCGCGCCCAACATCCTCCGCCTCGAAGGCGGCAGCTTCGATACCTTCCGCGGCAATGCCCAGCTGTCGCGCAAGGTCGGCGATCTCGATTTCCTGGTCAACCTGACCGGCAGCTATGCCGACGGCTATCGCGATCATTCCGAGCAGCGCCTGAGCCAGAACAACGTCAACCTCGGCTATCGCTTCAGCCCGTCGGTCGAGACCCGCTTCTACGGGGGGCTCTATATCGTCAAGCAGAAGCTGCCGGGCTCGCTGACCCTCTCGCAGGCGCTGAACACGCCGACGATGGCGACGCCCGCCGTCATTACCGGCGACCAGGCCCGCAACACCACGGCGCAGCGCATCGCCAACCGGACCAGCTTCAAGCTCGATGTCGGCCAGCTCGACGTCGACAGCTGGGCCATCCACAAGAAGCTGTTCCACCCGATCTTCCAGGTCATTTCCCAGGACGGCTGGACCTACGGCTTCGGGCCGCGCTATTCGGCGACGATGTCGATCGGCGGCTTCACCAACGAGCTGCTGGTCGGCGGCCGGATCTTTGCCGGCAGCAACGACGCCCGGCAGTTCGTCAACGTCAACGGCCATAGCGGCACGCAGACGGTGAACGCCAACCAGAAGGCGACGAACTACGAAGCCTATGCCGAGAACCGCTTCTGGGTCACCTCGGCCGTGGCGCTGATGGCCGGGGCCAAGGCGTTTTCGTCCGATCGCGACTATACCGACTACTGGCGGCCGCAGAATTCGGCCAGCAAGACCTACAACGGCGTGAACCCGAAGGTCGGCGTGCTGTGGCAGCCCAAGCCGGATATCCAGGTCTTCGCCGACGTCACGCGCTCGCAGGACGTGCCCGACTTCGGCGACCTCGTGCAGACGCAGGTCAACGGCGCCACCGGCTTCGTGCCGCTCGATGCCCAGAAGGCCGTCACCTTCGAGGTCGGCAGCCGTGGCAGCTACGGCCGCTTCGGCTGGGACGCTACGGTATTCCGCTCGCAGATCGACGGCCAGATGCTGCAGTATACCACGGCGCCCAATTCGATCCCGGCAGCGACCTTCAATGCCGGCCGCACCGTCAACCAGGGCATCGAGCTCGGCCTGCGCGCCGACGTGGTCCGCGACATCCTGGGCAAGGGCGACGGCATCTCGGTCTACCAGCTCTGGAACTACAATAATTTCCGCTTCAAGAATGATCCGCAGTACGGCAACAACAAGATCGCGGGCCTGCCTTCCAACGTGCTGCGGACGGCGATCACCTACAGCCGGCCGGACGGGTTCTACCTGACGCCGACGCTCGACTGGGTGCCGCAGGGCGCCTATGCCGATTATGCCAACACCCTGCGCTCGCCGGGCTATGCGCTGGTCGGCCTGCAGACCGGCATGCAGTTCCAGAACGGCGTGCTCGTCTATCTCGATGCCCGCAACCTGACCGACGAGCGCTATGTCTCCGACGTCGGGACGATCACCAACGCGCAGAAGGTATCGAGCTCGGTGTTCTATCCGGGTGACGGGCGCTCGGTCTTCGCCGGCGTCCGCGTCGCTTTCTGACGGGTTCCGCGGGCGGGGTTGCGCAACCGTTTGACCTCGCCCGCCGTTCCAGTCAACCATAGGCTGTCGGAACGACCCCGGAGGAACGCCATGACCGTGCAGAGGATGCTTGAGGGTAAGGGCAAGGATGTCGCGACGATCCTGAGCAACGCGACGGTGGCCGAGGCGACGCGGCGGCTGTCGGAACTCAAGATCGGCGCGCTGATCGTGTCCGACGACGGCCGCTCGATCGCCGGCATCCTGTCCGAGCGCGACATCGTCTCCCATCTCGGCCGTGAGGGCGCCGGCGCGCTCGATCGGAAGGTCGCCGAGGTGATGACGACCAAGGTCATCACCTGCTCGCCCGGCAACACCACCGAGGAAGTGATGCAGGCGATGACCAAGGGCCGCTTCCGCCACATGCCGGTCGTTGCCAACGGCGTGCTGGCCGGCATCGTCTCGATCGGCGACGTGGTCAAGCGCCGCATCGCCGACGTCGAGACCGAAGCGGCCGAGCTGCGGCGTTTCATCGCCAGCTGAGTATTACGCTTTCCAATACCCGTCGCGCTGTGCATCCTGACATGAGGGAGTGACGCGCGACGGGCCGGCGACTGACCGCGCCCGCGACGAAAAACGGGGAGGCGGCCGGTATGCGCCACTGGGCAGCGACCACGGCAGTCGTGCGCGTCGGCACAGGGGGGGCGCCGTGACCGCCCCGCTTGCTACCTTTCCCCGCTACCTGCTGCGCAATGCCGCGGCGCTCGGGTCGAGCCCGGCGTTCCGCGAGAAGGAATACGGCATCTGGCAGTGCTGGAACTGGTCTGAGGTGCTGGCGGAGACGCGGGCGCTGGCGCTGGGTCTGGCGGATCTGGGGGGCGGGCGGGGCGACAAGGTGGCGATCCTGGGCGACAACCGCCCGCGGCTGTACTGGTCGTTTGCGGCGGTGCAGTGCCTGGGGGCGATCCCGGTGCCGGTCTACCAGGATTCGGTGGCCGACGAGGTC
>JAEYTW010000004.1 GCA_023433835.1 Pseudomonadota bacterium
ATGCGGACCGCCGTGGACGAATTCCTCGACCGGCGCGGCCTGGCGCCCGCAGCCCGGCCCCAGGCCCACCGCGGCGCGACGATGATTGTCTTCGGCATCGGGCTGGGCGCGCAGGTCGACGCACTGCTCGATAGCCTCGAATTCCGCCACCTGATCATCGTCGAGCCGGTGACCGAATTCCTGTGGCATAGTCTGCATGTGCGGGACTGGACCCGCTGGCGCGACATCCAGGCGGCGCGCGGCGGCGGGCTGCAGGTGGTCAGCGTGGCAACGCCGGAGGCGATGGCCGCCAGGCTCTACGACCACGTGCTCGACAACGGCCTGGGCCTGATCGATGGCGCCTATCTCTACCAGCATTACAGGACCGAAGCGCTCGATGCCTGCCTGCGGCTGTTCTACCGGCATATTGACGGTATCCAGGGCGAAGGCTTCTTCGAGGACGAACTGGTCATGTTCGTCAACGCCACGCGCAATTTCGCCGCCGCCCCGGTCCGGCTGGTGATCAACCGCGAAGTGGCGGTGCAGCCGATGCCCGCCATCATCGTCGGTGCCGGGCCATCGCTGGAAAAAGCCCTGCCCGCCCTGGCGCGGCTACGCGACCGCGCGGTGATCTTCTCGGCCGGCAGCACGCTCGGCAGCCTCCTGCGCCACGGCATCACGCCGGATTTCCAGTGCGAGATCGAGAACACGCCGGAGAACTACCAGCTGCTGCAGCCGCTGGCCGACGCCTACGACCTGTCCGGCGTCACGCTGGTCGGCTCGGCCACCGTCGATCCACGCATGCCCGCGCTGTTCGGCCGGCATCTGTTCTATTTGCGCGACTACAGCATGTCGTCCTCCGTGTACGGCGACGCAGAAAGGACCATCAACGGCACCGGGCCCAACTGCGTGACCATGGCGCTGCGCATTGCCGAACGCTTCGGCTTCGCCCAGGTTTTCCTGTTCGGTGCCGATTTCGGCAGTCGGCAGCCCGACCGTCACCACGTCGCGGATTCGATCTGGATGACCGATCCGGCCTGGCGGCAGCTCTATGACGAGGTTGCCGAGCAGATGGATATCCGGGTGCCGGCCAATTTCGGCGGCAAGGTCTACACCAACCGCCTGATGACCTATTTCCTGACCGCCGCCGAGACCCTGATCCGCCATCAGCGCCACGTCGCCTACGTCAACTGCAGCGATGGCGTGCGCATCGAAGGTGCAGTGCCCCGCATGGCCGCCCAGGTCGCGCTGCCCGAGCCGCCGCGGACGCCTGCCGAGGCCGTGGCCGACATCGTCGCCGGGACCGAAGAGCACTCGGCCTTCACCCTGATCGAAGGCGCCGATGTCGACGGCTGCCGGGCCGAGGTCGCCGCCTGGGCCGATGGCCTGGTGGCCGAGCTGAGCCGGCTGCATGCCAGCCCGGCCGACCTGATCGCCTGGCACGACGCGATCATCGGTTCGATCGCCGGCCGCGAACGCGCCGGCCGGCCGATGATCCGGATCCTGGCCGGCGGCACCGTCATCATGATGTTCCGCCACGCCTTCCACCATGCGATCCGGCACGATCTTCTGACCGACCGCGGTTTCCTTGATTTGGTTTTCGGGATCTTCGTTGCCGCGCTGAACCGCATGCGCGATCGCTTCGACGCCGCGGTGGCGGCCGAGACCACGCGCGCGGTATGATTCCCTGGCACCTGCAACCATGGGAACGGATGTGAAAGACCTCGCTGCCTCGCCACCGGTCGACGGACCGTCGGAAGCGCTGTTCCTGCGCAACATGGAGAAGCTGGCCGAAGTCGCGCCGGACGTGCATCGACTGATGGCGGGCGTACACGACCTCGCCGGCCGCATCGTCCAGGATCCCGATCATCCCGACGACATCAATTTCCTGGCCGAAGGCCGGCTGTTCTACAACGACGGCCTGGGTGCCCGCGCCCACGCAAAGCGCGAGGTCGAGCGCTATCTCGCCGCGCCGCAGCGGTTGCATTGGGCGCCGATTACAGCGGTCGATTCCCCGACAACCAATTTCGTCCGCGACCCGATCGACGCCTATGTCCGCGCGCACGGCCTGCGCCAGGGCGGCGATTCGCAGCATCATCGCGCCGCCGTGCTGGTTCTGTTCGGCATCGGCCTGGGCGAACCGGTACGGCTGATGCTGGAAGCGCTGCCCTTCCGCCACGTCATCATCGTCGAACCGATCGCCGAATTCGTCTGGCACAGCCTGTGGCTGCAGGACTGGGTAGGCTGGCACGACCTGTTGGCCGCCCGGGGCGGCAGCCTGCGCGTCGTCTCCGGCGAGGATGTCGAGTACCTGTCGACGACAGCCCACAACCATCTGCTGGCCACCGGTGCGATCTTCGACGGCACCTATTGCTACAGCCATTATTCGAGCATGGCGCTGACCGCCGGCGTCAGGCGTTTCGTCGAACGCGTCAACTCGATCAGCGGCGAGGGCTATTTCGAGGACGAGCTGATCATGATGACCAACTCGACGCGCAATTTCACGCGCCGCCCGTTCAGACTGGTGACCAACGACCGGCCGAAGGCGAAAAACGTGCCGGCGATCATCTGCGGCGCCGGGCCGTCGCTGACCAAGGCGCTGCCCCATCTCGCCGCCCTGCGTGACGGCGCGGTGCTGCTGTCGGCAGGCACCACGATCGGCACGCTGCTGCGCAACGGCATCGTGCCGGACTTCCATTGCGAGATCGAGAATACCGAGGAGAATTACGAAGCCCTGCTGCCGGTCGCCCAGGCTCATGACCTCTCGAGCGTGACCCTTGTCGCTTCGGCCACGGTCGATCCGCGCATGCCCGCCCTGTTCGGCGACAGCCTGCTCTACGTCCGCGACCCCGGCATGGCCGCCGCCCTCTACGGCACCGACGAGAACGGTATCGTGGCGACCACGCCGAACTGCGTCACGCTGGCGACGCGCATGGTCGCCCGCTTCGGCTTCCGCGAAGTCTATCTGTTCGGCACCGATTTCGGCAGCCGCCGGCCCGATCAGCACCATGTCGCCGATTCCATCTGGATGACAGATCCCGCCTGGCGAGAGAAGTACGATCGCGTCGCCGAAACGATGGATATGCCGATGCCCGGCAACTTCGGCGGCAAGGTCTATTCGAATCGGATGCTGGAATATTTCCTTCATTCGACCCAGGGGCTGATAGCGACAGCCAGCGAGATCGCCTTCTTCAACTGCGCCGACGGCGTGCGCATCGAAGGGGCGGCGCCCAAGCTGTCCTCGCAGGTCAAATTTCCGGTCGCGCGCGCCCGGCGGCAGGCCGCGCCGGCCGAAATCCGGG
>JAEYTW010000355.1 GCA_023433835.1 Pseudomonadota bacterium
GCTCCGGGCTTGCCCGGAGCGACGATCGACCGGCCTCAGGTCAGCATGGGCGTGAGATCCGGGTCGCCCTTGGCCATCGCCCGCTGATAGGCGGGCCGCGCCCCGATGCGCTGCAGATAGGCCAGGATGTTCGGATACGGCGCCAGGTCGAAATCGTGGAACAGCCGCATCGTGGTCAGTGAGAACACGCTCATGATGTCGGCCGCGGTGAAATCCTTGCCGGCCAGGTAGGCGTTGTCGGCAAGCCGCGCCTCGATCAACGCCAGCACCTTGTCGCGCCGCCCCTGCACCGAGACGGGCAGCGGATGGTCGGCGGCCAGGCCGCAGCGGCTGACGATCATCGACCGGCCCATCACCGGCTGCAGGTTGCCGTTGGCGAAGTGGAACCAGTAGAGATAGGCAGCGAAATCGGGATGATCGGGCCCGTATTGCAGCCGCCCTTGCCCATGCCGGGCCAGGATGAATTCGACGATCGCGGCCGACTCCGCCAGCATCATGCCTTCGGTCTCGATCAGCGGCGCGGCGCCCAGCGGATGCAGGGCCTTCAGCCCGGGCGGCGACAGGCGCGTCACGGCATCGCGGATGTGCTTCACCATCTCGTAGGGCAGCTCGAGCTCCTCGCAGAGCCAGACGATGCGTTCGGACTGCGAATGGCCGAGGTGATGGATCTTCAGCATGGATCTCATTTCCTTTCGTGTCAGTTGCGGCCGCGGTTCTGGCCGCGGATGTCGGTCGGCAGATAGCCGAATCGGGTGCGGAAGCGCGCGGCGAAACGGGAGGCGGAAGCGTAGCCCGCCGCCAGCGCGACATGCAGCACCGGTTCGTCGGTGTTCTGCAGCAGCGCCAGGGCATGCGACATGCGGACGTCCTGGATCAGGTGGCGGAACGCCACGCCCTCCGCGGTCAGCCGCCGCCGCAAGGTCGGCACGCTGGTCGCGGTTTCCTGCGCCACCTTCTCCATCGACCAGTCGGCGGACGGGTCGGTCGACAACAGGCGACGGACCTGCTGGCCGATCGAGGCCGGTCCGGGCGGATGGAAGTGGAAACCGCGCTCGGCCAGCCACAGCAGGACTTCGCCGAGACGGCTGATGCTGATGCTGGCCGGCAGCCCGTCCGCCGCGTCCAGGCTGTCGAAGGCGCGGTAGTAGGCGGCGCGGAAATCGTCGCCCAGCGCCGTATGCGCGGCGACGCGGGGGCTGCGCCGCAGCGGTTCGGCCAGAAGTTCGGGCGACCAGACGATCCACAGCGCCCGGTAGGTCCCGTCGGGGCCGGGGCTGTTGGCGATGTCGACCGTCTCGCCCGCCTGCAGCGACAGGGCTTCGCCGGGGCCGGCGCCACTGGTCCCGCCCGGCCAGGTGATGCGCTTGCGGCCCTGCTCGACCAGGATCAGCGTCGCCTGGTCGACAACGACCCGGTGCGAGGTGAGGTCGGAGCGCTGCACGATATGGCCGGCCGCGCCCACGCCCGGCCGCATCAGGACCGTGCGCGGGCCCGAGGCGAGGCGGACCGGGCTGGTGGCGGTGCTTGTCATGCCCCGTAGATTACCGTGAAACGCGCCTCGCCCAGCTTGTTCATCTGCGTCATGAAACCGACCAGCGCGCCGCTGGCGTCATCGGGCACGGGCAAGGTATCGACGCCCACGGCGTGCAGGGTGAACACATAGCGATGGGCCGGCCCCGGGGGCGGGGCGGCACCGACATAACCGGACATGCCGAGATCGGTCCGCGTCTGCCGCGCGCCGGCAGGCAGCACCGCAGCCCCAGCCGGTATTTCGCCGGCCGCCGGCGGAATGTCGACGACCACCCAGTGCCAGAAGCCCGAGCCGGTCGGCGCGTCGGGATCGTACATCGTCAGCACCAGGCTGCGGGTGCCGTCCGGCACGCCGTCCCAGGCGAGATGGGGCGAGCGGTTCTCGCCCTGATGGCCGAAGCCGTCGGCGAGGTGGGCGTTCCCGAGTACGCCGCCGTCGCGAAGCTCGTTGCTGAACAGCCGGAAGGTCATGTCTGCCTCGTGTCGAGTGGAGGGAATGACCAACCCTCGCACCAAAGACACGGGCAATCGCGCCGGCGGCGCTCAATCTCTATGCCGAATCGCTCAATGTGATCGGGCGGCCCAGTCGGTCTCGAACGGGGCCAAAGCGGCCAGGAACTGCTCGGCCGAGCGGCGCCAGCCGCGGCTGTCGGCGAATTCGACGCAAGCCTCGCGCGGGATCCGCAGCGCGGCGCGGGCGGCGCGGCCGAGATCCTCGTCCAGCACGCCGACGCCGCTGCCTTCCAGCAGGTCCCGCGGCCCCTGTACCGGATAGGCTGCGACCGGCAGGCCGCAGGCCAGCGCCTCCAGCACGACGAGGCCGAAGGTATCGGTGCGGCTGGGGAAGACGAAGGCATCGGCGGCGGCATAGTGGCGCGCCAGGTCCTCGCCGAATTTCGCGCCGACGAAATGGGCGTCGGGATAGCGGCGCTGCAGCGCGGCGCGCTGCGGCCCGTCGCCGACCACCAGCTTGGAGCCCGGCAGGTCGAGCGAGAGGAAGGCGTCGATGTTCTTCTCGACCGCGACCCGCCCGACGTTGAGCCAGATCGGTCGCGGCAGGTTGAGGAAATCGCGCTCGTCGGGCCGGGGGCGGTAGAGCGTGGTGTCGACCCCGCGGGTCCAGCGCGTCAGCCGGCCGAAGCCGCGGCCGTGCAACTGCTGCTCGACGGTGTCGGTCGCTACCATCACCCGTGTGGCCGGGCGGTGGAACCAGCGCATGTAGGCGTAGGAGACGCGCACCGGCAGGCGGATGCGGGCGTGAATGTATTCCGGAAACAGTGTATGCACCGCGGTGGTGAACGGCAGGCCGCGGCGCCGACAATAGCGCCGCGCGGCGTGGCCGAGCGGGCCTTCCGTGGCGATATGGATTGCACAGGGCTGCATCGCCTCGATCCGCCGCGTCAGCCGGCGATAGGGCAGCAGGGCCAGGCGAATCTCCGGATAGCTCGGCATCGGCATGGTCGGGAATTCGGCCGGGCCGATCACCTCGACCCGGTGCCCGAGGTCGCGCAGCTCGCGTGTCATCGCCTCCAGCGTCCGGACGACGCCGTTGACCTGCGGCGCCCAGGCGTCGCTGACGATGACGATGTTCATCTTCGGGTTCACCTTCAGGCGTGCCGCGGCAGGTCGACGCTGTTGGCCGGTTCCGGCAGCGGCAGCAGGTCGGGCTCGTCATGGGCGTCCGCGTCCGCCCCGCCGGGGAAGGACAGGTTGCCGATCGGTACCGTGCCGCGGATCTCGGCCCAGCGCAGGATTTCCAGGCGCCCGTCGAGATGCTCGACCAGGGCCGAGCAGCTTTCGACCCAGTCGCCGTCGTTGCAGTAGAGCACGCCGTCGATCTCGCGGATCTCGGGGTGATGGATATGGCCGCAGACCACCCCGTCGACCCGGCGTCGGCGCGCCTCGGCCGCCACCACTTCCTCGAATTCCGAGACATAGGCGACCGCGTTCTTGACGCGGTGCTTCAGATAGGCCGACAGCGACCAGTAGGGCAGGCCGAGCTTCAACCGAGCATGGTTGAACCAGGTGTTGAGGGCCAGCGCGGCGGTATAGGCGGTATCGCCGAGGAAGGCGAGCCACCTGGCATAGCGCATCACGCCGTCGAACTGGTCGCCGTGGATGACCAGCAGGCGGCGGCCGTCGGCCGTCTCGTGCACCGCCTCGCCCATCACCTCGATGCCGCCGAACTGCAGCGCCGTATAGTCGCGCAGCGCCTCGTCGTGGTTGCCGGGAATATAGATGACCCGCGTACCCTTGCGCGCCTTGCGCAGGATCTTCTGCACCACGTCGTTGTGCGACTGATGCCAGTACCACGATTTCTTCAGCCGCCAGCCGTCGACGATATCGCCGACGAGGTAGAGCGTGTCGCAGTGGGTCGAGCGCAGGAAGTCGAGCAGGAAATAAGCCTTGCAGCCACGTGTGCCGAGATGGACATCCGAAATCCAGATGGCTCGGTAGCGATGCGGGCGCAGCGTCATCGTCATATCTGGCGCGGCTCCTGTAACCAGACGATTTAGTCGGGTCCGTATTCCACAGGGCCACTATATGTAGTCGTCAAAAGATGAAGTCAGGTGAAATTTTTATGAAGGCAGTTTGATGACAAATGGGTGACGGCTTATTTTCTTATCGATGACAGCCGCCGCGGGAATATTTCATCCCGCGGCAGGAATATTGTCATTTATTCCGCGGCCTGCGCCGCTGGGGCGCCACCGTTGCGATAGGCGGTCAACAGCTCGGCCTTGCGCGCCTCGGCCTTCGTCAGGTTGGCTTCCTTGACATGGCCGTAGCCGCGGATTTCTTCCGGCAGCTTGAGCAGGGCCACGGCGAGATTCGCGGTCGCCGGCGTCACCGTGCGGGCGATCTCGTCGATCAGGGCCACGTATTCCTCGATCAGCCGGCGTTCGGTCTGCCGCTCCTCGGTCCGGCCGAAGACGTCGAGGGCCGTGCCGCGCAGGCGCTTCATCTTCGCCAGCGCCCTGAAGGCGGTCATGGTCCAGCCGCCCAGCTCGATCTTTTTCAGCTTGCCCGAGACCGGGTCGCGCGGGGCGAAGGCCGGCGGGGCGAGATGGAACTTCAGGCGGTAATCGCCTTCGAACTGGGTATCGAGCGCCTTCTTGAAATCGCCGGAGGTGTAGAGCCGCGCGACCTCGTACTCGTCCTTGTAGGCCATCAGCTTGAAGGCATAGCGGGCGACGGCCTCGGTCAGCTTCTCCGAGCCCGGGACACGGGTTTCCTCGGCACTGCGCATCTTGCCCACCAGATCGGCGTAGCGGCGAGCATAGGCGGCATCCTGGTAATTGGTCAGGAAGGCCATGCGCTTGGCGACGATGTCGTCGATGGTCTGGGCCAGCGCCTCGCGCTCGACCGGCATCTGCGGCTTGGCCGCCGCCTCGACCGCGCGCGGGTCGACGGCATTGAGCCGGCCCCAGGCGAAGGCCCGCTTGTTCGACTCGACCGCGGCGCCGTTCAGCTCGATCGCCTTCTCGATCGCCTCGCTCGAGATCGGGATCAGGCCGCGCTGGAAGGCGTGGCCCAGCAGGAACATGTTGGAGGCGATGGCATCACCCATCAGCGCCGTGGCGATGCGGGTGGCGTCGAGGAATTCCGACAGGTTGTCGCCCGCGCCGCGCCGGATCGCCTCGAGCGTCTCGCGCTCGCGGAAGTTCATGTCGGGGGCGCGGGTGAAGGCGGCCGTCGGCGTCAGATGGCTGTTGACCAGGGCGTGGGTCTGGCCCGAGCGCAGCCGCGACAGCGCATCGTTCGAACCCGCCACCAGCATGTCGCAGCCGAGCAGCAGGTTGGCATCCGCCGTGGCGATGCGCACGGCATGGATGTCCTCGGGCTTGGCGGCCACGCGGAAATGGGAGATGACAGCGCCGTTCTTCTGGGCCAGGCCGGTCTGGTCGAGGACGGTGATGCCCTTGCCCTCCATGTGGGCGGCCATGCCCAGCACCGCACCGATCGTGACGACGCCGGTGCCGCCGACGCCGGTGATCAGGATGTTGTAGGGCTGGTCCAGCGCTGGCAGGGCGGGTTCGGTCAGGCTGGCGAACGGATCGTTGGCCGCCTGGTTGCCCTTGGCGACCTTGGCCCGCTTGAGCCGGCCGCCCTCGACCGACACGAAGCTGGGGCAGAAGCCGTTGGCGCAGGAGAAATCCTTGTTGCAGCTCGACTGGTTGATCTTGCGCTTGCGGCCGAATTCGGTCTCCGACGGCTCGACCGCGACGCAGTTGGAGGCAACGCCGCAATCGCCGCAGCCTTCGCAGACGAGTTCGTTGATGAACAGCCGCTTGTCCGGATCGGGGAAGGTGCCCCGCTTGCGCCGGCGGCGCTTCTCGGCCGCACAGGTCTGGTCGTAGATGATGACGGTGCAGCCCTCGATCTCGCGGAATTCGCGCTGCAGCCGGTCGAGCTCGTCGCGATGATGCACGGTGACGCCGGCCGGCCAGTCATAGCCGACCGGGTATTTGTCCGGCTCGTCGGTCACGACGACCATCTTCTTCACGCCCTCGGCATGGACCTGGAAGGCGATGTCGCGGGGCGAGAGCGGGCCGTCGTGATGCTGGCCGCCGGTCATGGCGACGGCGTCGTTATAGAGGATCTTGTAGGTGATGTTGACGCCCGAGGCGACCGCGGCGCGGATCGCCAGCAGGCCGGAGTGATAATAGGTACCGTCGCCCAGGTTGGTGAAGACGTGCTTCTCGTCGGTGAACGGCGCCTGGCCGATCCAGGGCGTACCCTCACCGCCCATCTGGGTGAACGTCGCGGTCGAGCGGTCCATCCACACGGCCATGTAGTGACAGCCGATGCCGGCGACCGCGCGGCTGCCCTCGGGCACCTTGGTCGAGGTGTTGTGCGGGCAGCCCGAGCAGAAATAGGGGATGCGCGGCACGCTCGACGTCGCGGTGCTCAGCGCGCGTTCCTTGGCCTCGATCAGCTCCAGTCGCTCTTCGATCCGGGCCGAATTGAAGAAGCGGCGGATGCGCGCGGCGATCACGCGCGCGACGATCGACGGCGTCAGCTCGCCCGATGCGGGCAGCAGCCACGCGCGGTTCTCGTCGAACTTGCCGACGACACGCGGGCGCACGTCCTCGCGCCAGTTGTAGAGCTGTTCCTTGAGCTGGTTCTCGATGACGGCGCGCTTCTCCTCGACGACGAGGACTTCCTCGAGGCCTTCGGCGAAGTGGCGGGCGCCCTCGCGCTCCAGCGGCCAGACCATGCCGACCTTGTAGAGCCGGATGCCGATCTCGGCGGCGAGCTTGTCGTCGATTCCCAGATCGTCGAAGGCCTGGCGGACGTCGAGATAGGACTTGCCGGTGGTGATGATGCCGAGCCGCGGCCTGGGGGCGTCGATCACCACGCGGTCGAGCTTGTTGGCGCGGGCGAATTCCAGCGCCGCATAGACCTTGTGGCGCTGCAGGCGGTCTTCCGCCTCCAGCACCGCGTCGGGCCAGCGGATGTTGAGGCCCCCGGTCGGAATTTCGATTTCGGGCAGGATGATCTGCAGCCGCGACGGGTCGACATGGACCGAGGCCGAGCTCTCCACGGTTTCGGTCTGGCACTTGAAGGCGACCCAGCAGCCGGAGAACCGGCTCATCGCCCAGCCGAGCAGGCCGTAATCCAGGTATTCCTGGACGCTTGCCGGGTTCAGCATCGGCACCATGACCGACATCATGTTGTGTTCGTTCTGGTGCGGCACGGTCGAGGAGGCCGCGGCGTGGTCGTCGCCGATCAGGACGAGGACGCCGCCATGTTTCGACGTGCCGGCGGCATTGGCGTGGCGGATTACGTCCATCGAGCGATCGACGCCCGGGCCCTTGCCGTACCACATCGAGAACACGCCGTCGTAGCGCGCCTGGGGGAACAGGTTGAGCTGCTGGCTACCCCAGACCGAGGTCGCGGCCAGATCCTCGTTCAGCCCGGGCTGAAAGTGGATATGGCCGTCCTTGAGGAACTTCTTCGCCTTCCACAGCGACTGGTCGAACATGCCCAGCGGCGAGCCGCGGTAGCCCGAGATGAAGCCGGCGGTGTTCAAGCCGTCAGCCAGATCGCGTTGACGCTGCATCAGCGGCAGGCGCACCAAGGCCTGCGTCCCGGTCAGGAACACCCGGCCCTTATCGAGCGCGTATTTATCGTCGAGCGTTACATTGGCGAGCGTCATGGCTGGCTACTGTCCTCCCATATGGACTTGGACAAACACTAGGGCGCAGTCTGGTGATTGTCAATTAGGTAAGCAATATTGACCTTTTTTCATTTTTTCCTGTTCTTGCGATATTCTGTTTCTACTTGCCACGCAAAACGACAAGGATATTGCGCGATCTTGACGGTTCTTCGCCAAAACCGGCCGATCGACATAATTTTCACGCTGTCGCGAGGCCGCGGATGTCAGGTGATGACGGGGCGGCCGGTCCGGTCTATCTTCCCGCGCGCCTGAGAGATTTGGAGGGGTGATGACGGTTCTCGTCACCGGCGTTGCCGGCTTCATCGGCTATCACGTGGCCACCGCGCTGCTGGCGCGGGGCGAGCGGGTGGTCGGGGTCGACAACGTCAACGATTATTACGACGTCCGGCTGAAGCGCGCCCGCTTGGCGCGGCTCGGCGGTTTTGGCGAATTCGCCTTCGTCGAGGCCGACATCTCCGACCGCGATGCCATTCTGGCGCTGGCGGGCAGCCATCCGGGCATCGACCGCATCATCCATCTCGCCGCCCAGGCCGGCGTGCGCTATTCGCTGACCAACCCGTTCGCCTATATCCAGTCGAACGTGCTGGGCCATACGGTGATGCTGGAACTGGCGCGGGCGTTGAAGACGCGCCATTTCGTCTATGCCTCGTCGTCGTCGGTCTATGGCGGCAACGAGAAGCTGCCGTTCTCGGTCGAGGACCGGGTCGACCAGCCGGTCTCGCTCTATGCCGCGACCAAGCGGGCGGACGAGCTGATCAGCCATTCCTACGCCCATCTCTATCGCCTGCCCCAGACCGGCCTGCGCTTCTTCACGGTCTATGGTCCCTGGGGCCGGCCCGACATGGCGCTGTTCCTGTTCACCAAGGCGATCCTCGAAGACCGGCCGATCGATCTCTACAACGGCGGCGAGATGAGCCGCGACTTCACCTATATCGACGACATCGTCGCCGGTGTCGTCGCCGTGCTCGACCATCCGCCGGCCGATGACGGCAAGGCGGCGCCGGCCCGCCTCTACAACATCGGCAACCACCGCCCCGAGCCGCTCGAGCGGATGGTGACGGTGCTGGAGCAGACGCTGGGCAAGAAGGCCCGGCGCAACCTGATGCCGATGCAGCCGGGCGACGTGCGCGCTTCCGCCGCGGATATCGACGCGATCCAGCAGGATCTGGGCTTCCAGCCGTCGACGCCGATCGATGTCGGGATCCCGCGCTTCGTGCAGTGGTATCGCGACTACTACATGGCCTGAGGCGACGGCGATGTCCGAAACCCCACCCCCCGGCAGCTTCGATCCCGACGGTCTGGATCCCGCGATCATCCAGGCGATCGTTTCCGGCGGCATTCCCCATTACGGCGTCCTGGGCGTGCAGTTCGTCACCGCCAGCCGCGAGGCGGCGACCCTGCGCCTGCCCTATCACCTGGATTTCGTCGGCGATCCCGAAACCGGGACGCTGCATGGCGGTGTCATCACCACCCTGATCGACAGCGTCTGCGGCATCGCCGTGTTCATGGCGATGGGGCGCCTGTTGCCGATCGCCACGCTCGACCTGCGCATCGACTACCTCAAGCCGGCCACCGCCGGCCTCGACGTGCTGGCGACGGCCGAATGCTACAAGGTGACGCGCTCGATCGCCTTCCTGCGCGCCCGCGCCTATCACGAGGCGACGCCAGACGACCTGATCGCCACCTGCGCCTCGACCTTCATGCTGGGTTCGTCGGGCGAGGTGCCGTTCCCCAAGCATCTCAAGGTGCCGCAATGACGCTGCTCGACGCCGTCCGCCGCGCCAAGGAGACCGGCGATGCCAGCCATGTGGTCTCGGCCATTCCCTATTTCCGCTTTCTGGGCCTGGAAGTCGGGCGCGACGACGAAGGATCGTTCTGCCGCCTGGCCGAGGATCCACGGCTGATCGGTAACCCGCGCCTGCCGGCGCTGCATGGCGGCGTCGTCGGGGCGCTGCTCGAATCGGCCGCGATCGTCGAGCTGATCATGACGTCGGAGGCCGAGATCCTGCCCAAGACGATCAACATCACCATCGATTACCTGCGCTCGGCCCGGCCGATCCTGACCTTTGCCCGCGGCAGCGTCACCAAGCACGGCCGCCGCGTCGCCAATGTCCGGGTCGAGGCCTGGCAGGAAGACCGCGCCAAACCGGTCGCCGCCGCCCATGCCCACTTCCTGATCGCCTGACGCGCCCTATCTATATAGGGGCGTGTGCCCCGAGGAGCCCGAGAGAATGACCGGAAACATCGCGGCCGAGGATCTCGGCCCCCTGCCGACCTGGAACCTGACCGATCTCTATGCCGGGCCGGATGCTCCCGAACTGAGGGCCGATATCGCCGCGGCCAAGGCCGAAGCCGAAGCCTATGCTGCGCAATACAAGGGCCGCATCGGCACGCTCGACGGCGATGCGCTGGCCGGCGCGATCGCCGACTACGAACGACAGCAGGACCGGCTGGGCCGCATCGGCTCCTATGCCGGGCTCTACCATGCCGAGGACCTGACCGATGCCGCCCGCGGCCGCTTCGCCCAGACCACGCGCGAGGCGCTGAACGACGTCTACTCGGCGCTGCTGTTCTTCACGCTGGAGCTGAACCGGATCGAGGACGCCGATCTCGCGGCGAAGTACCGGGCTTCGGCGAAACTGAGCCACTACGAACCTTTCCTGCGCGATGTCCGTTCGTTCCGACCCCACCAGCTCGGCGACGATCTCGAGGCGCTGCTGCTCGACAAGTCGGTGACCGGATCGGCGGCCTGGGTGCGGCTTTATGACGAGATGCTGGCCGGCTGGCAGGTACCGTTGCGCGGCAAGGACCTGAGCCTCGAACAGGCGCTGGCCAACCTTTCCGAACCCGACCGCGTGCTGCGCGCCGAAACCGCCGTCGCCCTCGACCAGGTGTTCGACCGCGACGTGCGCACCATCGCGCTGGTGATGAACACGATCGTCAAGGACAAGGCGGTCGAGGACAAGTGGCGCAAGTTCCCGACGCCCGCGGCCAGTCGCCACCTCGCGAACTTCGTCGAGGAAGAGACCGTCGCGGCCCTTGCCGCGGCGGTGCGCGAGAGCTACCCGCGGCTGTCGCATCGCTACTACCGGCTGAAGGCCAAGTGGCTCGGCCTCGACAAGCTGGCCCATTACGACCGCAATGCCCCGCTGCCCGAGGCGGACGAGCGCACCGTGCCGTGGCCCGAGGCCGAGAAGACCGTGCTCGACGCCTATGGCCGCTTCTCGCCGCGGCTGGCCGATCTCGGCCGGCAATTCTTCGAGAAGAACTGGATCGACGTGCCGGCGCGGCCCGGCAAGGCGGGCGGCGCCTTCGCCCATCCGACGGTGCCGAGCGCGCATCCCTATCTGCTGCTGAACTACCAGGGCCGCCTGCGCGACGTGATGACGCTCGCCCATGAGCTCGGCCACGGCGTGCACCAGGTGCTGGCGGCCGAGCAGGGCGCGCTGATGTGCGACACGCCGCTGACCCTGGCCGAGACCGCCTCGGTGTTCGGCGAGCAGCTGACCTTCCGCGCGCTGCTGGCCCAGACTTCCGGCACCGAACGCCGCATCATGCTGGCCCGCAAGGTCGAGGACATGCTGAACACCGTGGTGCGCCAGACCGCGTTCTACGAGTTCGAGCGCCGCGTCCATGACGCCCGTGCCGGGGGCGAGCTGTCGGTCGAGGATCTCGATGCCCACTGGCTGGCGGTGCAGACCGAGAGCCTTGGGCCCGCCTTCTCGTTCGACGATACCTACCGGCACTACTGGTGCTACATCTCGCACTTCATCCACGCACCGTTCTACGTCTATGCCTATGCCTTCGGCGATTGCCTGGTGAATGCGCTGTATGCGGCCTACGAGGCGCAGCCCGAAGGCTTCGCCGAGAAGTACTTCGCCATGCTGCGCGCCGGCGGCACCTTGCGGCACAAGGAATTGCTGGCGCCGTTCGGCCTCGATGCCACCGACCCGGCCTTCTGGTCCAAGGGCCTCGACCTGATCGGGCGCTTCATCGACGAGCTGGAGCAGGCTTGAGCGACGAGGACGACAGCCTCGGCGGCCGCGTCCGCCGCTATGCCCGGGTCGGGGCGGCCGTCGGCGGCCTCGCCGCCCGGCTGGGCGCCGAGCGCTATCTCGGCGTCAAGGTCGATCGCGGCCAGCATGCCAACGAGCTGAAGCGGGCGCTCGGCGGGTTGAAAGGCCCGCTGATGAAGGTCGCCCAGATCATGTCGACCATTCCGGACGCCCTGCCGAAGGAATACGTTCAGGAGCTGAGCCAGCTGCAGGCCAATGCCCCGGCGATGGGCTGGGCCTTCGTCCAGCGCCGGATGATGAGCGAGCTGGGCCCGGCCTGGCGGCAGCGCTTTGAACGCTTCGACAAGGAGGCGGTCGCCGCCGCCTCGCTCGGCCAGGTGCACCGGGCGATCGCCAAGGGCGACGAACGCCTGCTGGCGGTCAAGCTGCAATATCCCGACATGGCCTCGGCGGTCGAGGCCGACCTGAAGCAATTGCGCCTGATCTTCTCGATATACCGCCGTTACGACGCCGCGGTCGATACCAGCCACATCCACGCCGAGATCGCCGACCGCCTGCGCGAGGAACTCGATTACGCCCTCGAGGCGCGCCACATGCGACTCTACGCCCACATGCTCCGCAACGAGGCCGGAGTGCACGTCCCCGAACTGATCCCCGACCTCTCCACCGCGCGCCTCCTGACCATGACCTGGCTGGAAGGCCGCTCGCTTGCCCATGTCGAGGACGAGCCGCAGGAGGTCCGCAACCGGATCGCGATGAACCTGTTCCGCGCCTGGTACGTGCCGTTCTACGAATACGGCGTCATCCACGGCGATCCGCATCTCGGCAACTATGCGGCACGGCCCGACCAGTCGATCAACCTGCTCGATTTCGGCTGCGTGCGCATCTTCCCCGCGCGCTTCGTGCGCGGCGTCATCGATCTCTATCACGCCATCGCCCGCGACGATCGCGATCTCGCCGTCCATGCCTACGAGACCTGGGGGTTCACGGGCTTGTCGGCCGAGATGATCGAGACCCTGAACCTCTGGGCCTCGTTCCTCTATGCCCCGCTGCTCGAAGACCGGCCGCGCCGCATCCAGGAACTGGAGCAGACCGGCCTCTATGGCCGCGAGGTGGCCGAGACGGTGCACCGGAAACTGCGCGAGCATGGTGGCGTCACCCCGCCGCGCGAATTCGTCTTCATGGACCGCGCCGCGATCGGGCTGGGCGGCGTCTTCCTGCGGCTGAAGGCCGAGATCAACTGGCACCGCCTGTTTCACGATCTGATCGACGGCTTCGATCAAGACACGCTTGCGCGGCATCAGCAAACAGCAATGCAGGCGGCGGGTCTTCAATCAGATACTGGCGAGCGCTAGACATAGGCGTACGCCATATTTTTGGAACATATGGGGATCAAAAAGAAGTATATTGCGTATAGTACGTAAAGGGCGTATCTTGACACTGGCCAATTGTAGATCGCAAAAC
>JAEYTW010000092.1 GCA_023433835.1 Pseudomonadota bacterium
ACCCGGAGCCCAGGGTAAGCGCGGTACCGCTTGCGACGCTGTGGGAGTTTACTCCCCCTTGCGCAGGTACCGCGCCACCATCTCCTGCATGATCGCGGCAGTGGCCGGGATCTTTTCGCGCAGGCGCACCGCGGGGCCGGCGACGAACAGCGACAGGCGGCGGTCGCCGACCGGCAGCGCCACCGAGACGCCGACGACGTCGGGGGTGAATTCGGTCAGGCTCTGGAACCAGCCGCGCCTGACTGATGCCGCGATCTCGGCCTCGACCGCCTCGGGGCTCATCGGCGTCGAGGGGTGGTAGGCGACGTAGTCGCAGCGCTTCAGCACCGAGGTGCGCTCGGCCTTGGAAAGCTGAGAGAGGATGGCGCGGCCGTTGGCGGTGGCGTGGATCGGGATGCGCTTGCCGATCTTGGCGGCGTAGCGGATCGCCGATTCCGATTCGACGGCGTCGAGGAACACGCAGTGCGTGCCGGCCTGGGCGCCGACGCCGACGCTTTCGCCGGTCGCCGCCGCCAGTTCCTTGACCAGGTCGTGGACGTAACTCGGCAACGGCTCGGCCTCGGAAATGTCCTGGGCGAGCGACAGCCAGCGCGGCGTCGGGTAATAGCCGCCGCGCGCCTTCGGCTCGTACAGGAAGCCGCGCTCGACCAGCGTGCCGAGGAGGTTGAAGGTCGAGGAGCGCGGCCACGACATCTCGTCGGACACTTCGGTCAGTGTCGCCGGACGCTTGCGCTTGGCAAACATTTCCAGGAGGTCGAGAACGTTGGCGGCTTGCTTGACGATCATCCCCTGTCCTCTACATGACGCGTCTTCCCGGTTCAAATGCGACGTTACTGGCCAAGATAGGCGGCGCGCACCCGCGGGTCGGCCAGCAGGCCGGCGGCCGGGCCCTCCAGCACCAGCCTCCCCTGCTGCAGCACGTAGGCGTAGTCGACCGAGCTTAAGGAAAGCTGGATGTTCTGTTCGACCAGCAGGAGGCTCATGCCCCGCGCGCTCAAGGTCGCCAGCACCGCGAAGATCTCGGCCACCACCTTCGGCGCCAGGCCGATCGAGGGTTCGTCGAGAATCAGCAGGCGCGGCCGCGTCATCAGCGCCCGGCCGATCGCCACCATCTGCTGCTCGCCGCCCGACAGGGTCGCCGCCCGCTGGCGGGCACGTTCGCGCAGGCGGGGGAACAGCTCGAAGACTTCGGCCTTGGTCTCCTCGCGCCGGGCCTTTGCCGCACCGTAGGTCGAGGCGGCGACCAGGTTCTCCTCGACCGTGCAGTCGGGGAACAGCAGGCGCCCCTCGGCCACCGTGGCGATGCCCTGGCGGGTGCGGTCATGGGGCCGCGCGCGGGTGATGTCCTGGCCGTCCCAGCGCACCGCCCCGCGGCGGGCTGCAATCAGGCCGTTGATGGTCTTGACCAGCGTGGTCTTGCCCGCCCCGTTCGAACCGACCAGGGCGACGCGGCCGCCGGCCGGCAGTTTCAGGCTGACGCCGTGCAGTACGTCGGCGGCGCCGTAGCCCGCGGCGACGGCATCGATAGTCAGGTCGGGCATGGCGCCGCACTCCCGAGATAGGCTTCCTGGACTCTGTGGTCGGCCAGCACGGCCGCGGTCGTGCCCTCGGTCAGCAATTCGCCGAAGTTCAGGACGACGGCACGGTCGCACAGCGCCGAGACCACCGGCACCGAATGCTCGACCAGCAGGATGGTCAGGCCGCGGTCGCGCAAGCCCCTGATCTGGTCGCACAGCGCGGCCGCCTCGGTGGCGGTGAGGCCGGCGAGCATTTCGTCGAGCAGCAGGACCTGCGGATCGGTGGCCAGTGCCCGGGCGATCTCGAGCCGGCGCAGTTCGGCCACGCCGAGGATGCCGGCATCGGTCTCGGCCATCTGGCCCATGCCGAGATCGGCCAGCACGGCGCGGGCGCGCGCCTCGGCCGCCGCGTCGCGGTCGTGGCGGGCGAAGGCCGCGACCTTGACGTTCTCCAGGACCGACATGCCGCGGAACGGCCGCACGATCTGGAAGGTGCGGGCCAGCCCCAGCCGGCAGATGCGGTGCGGGCGCAAGCCCTGGATGTCGCGGCCGGCGAAGCGGACGCGGCCGGTATCGGGTTTCATCAGCCCGGAGATGCAGTTGAACAGCGTGGTCTTGCCCGCGCCGTTCGGGCCGATGATGCCCATGATGGCGCCTTGCGGCACCTGGAAGCGCACGTCGCGCAAGGCTGTCAGCCCGCCGAACGACTTGCCCACCCCGTCGATGTCGAGCAGCGCGGTCATGACACCTTCCTTCGCCAGCGCAGGGCGCCGAGCCCTTGCGGCAGGAACAGGGCCAGCACGATCAGCAGGCTGGCATAGAGCACGATGTTGACCCCGTAGAAGGCGCCGCCGACCCAGATGCGCAGCAGTTCGGACGCCGGGATCAGGATCGCGGCGCCGAGCAGCGGGCCCCACAGCAGGCCCATGCCGCCGATGATCGAGAACACCAGGAGCTGGATCGAAAGCTCGACGCCGAGGACCGAGCGCGGGTCGACGAAGGCGACATAGGTGGCGTAGAAGGCGCCGCAGACCGCGACGATGCCGGCCGACAGCGCGAAGGAGAACAGCTTGAAGCCGAAGATCGGCACCCCCAGCGCCTCGGCCGCCTCCTCGTTGTCGCGGATCGAGCGCCAGTAGTAGCCGGTCTTGGAGCGCAGCAGCGCCCAGCCGCCGATCAGCGTGGCCAGCAGGATGACCAGGATCATCAGGCCGTAGGGCCACTTGGCGCGGAACTGCAGGCTGACCCAGGGCTCGCCCCCGGCGGGCAGCATCAGCCCGTCGGAACGGCCGAGCCAGACGGCGGCCGAGACCAGGAAGAAGGCGATCTCGGAGAAGGCCAGCGTGGCGATGCCGAAGTAATACCCCTTCAGGCCGTAGCGGAAGCACAGCACGCCGATGGCCAGCGCGCAGGCCACCGCGATCAGGATGGCGATCGGCAGCATCACCCAGGGGCTGAGGCCGTGGGCGGTGACGCCGTAGGCGACCGTATAGGCGCCGATGCCGATGAACAGCGAATGGCCGAGCGACAGGAGGCCGGTGAAGCCGGCGGCCAGGTTCCAGGCCACCGCCATCGTGCCGTAGAGGCAGGTCAGCACGAAGACATCCATCAGGTAGCGATCCTGCGTCGCCACCGCAAACGCGGCCAGCACCAGCAGCACGGTGATCAGCGGGAAGCGGGTCATCGCGCCGCCCTCCGCGCGATCAGGCCTTCGGGCCGCCACAGCATGGCGACAATCAGCAGGGCGAAGGGCACGGCCGCGGCGACCGAGGCCGAGAACCAGGCCCCGGCGATGCTTTCCGCCAGGCCCACCAGCAGCGCGCCGAGCAGCGCGCCGCCGAAATTGCCCAGGCCCCCGGCAATGACGATGACGAAGGCCTTCAGCGTGAACAGTGCGCCGACATGCGGGTTGACGTAGAGCGTCGAGGCCAGCAGCGGGCCGGTGATACCCAGCGTGCCGATGCCGATGCAGATCGCCCAGCGATAGACCGCGCCGAGCCCGATGCCGCACAGCACCGCCCCGTCGCGCGACTGGGCCACGGCCCGCATCATGATGCCGAAATCGGTCAGGCGCAGGACCAGCCACAGCGCGGCGATCAGGATGATCGAGGCCAGCGCCGCGATGGCCTGCGGCAGTTGCAGCAGCGCCGGGCCGATGGCGATCGCCTCGGTGGCGCGGGCCAGCGGGATCAGCAGGTTGTCGCCCTTGAAGGTCATCAGTGCCAGGTTCTGCAGCAAGAGCGACAGGCCGAGCGTGACGGCCATCTGGTTGATCTCGGGCGCGGCCAGCGCCCGGCGGATGACGCCGTCGTAGAGCAGCACACCGATCAGCATCAGCAGCGGCGTGACGATGAAGACCGCCAGCACCGGATCGATGCCGCCCAGCGACCAGGCGAAATAGCCGGCATACATCGCGATCATCAGGAATTCGCCATGGGCGAAATTGATGATGCGCATTACCCCGAAGACCAGGGTCAGCCCGACGGCCACCAGGGCATAGATCGCCCCGTTGGCCAGCCCGCTGACCACGGCCTGGGCGAAGATGTCGAAGGTCACCATCGCGGTCCCCTATGGAAGAGAGGTACCCCGCCGCGGGCAGCGGCGGGGGGGGGGGATCAGGGGACGGGCTTCTGGGCGGCAACGCTCGCCGGCCAGACGGTGACGAACTTGCCGCCGATGACCTGGGCTACGACAGCGCCGACGGTGTTCTGGCCACGATCGTCGAACTCGATGACGTCGTCGGGCAGCACGGCGGCCGGGCCGTCGGTCACCTTGATCTTGGCCAGCGCGTCGCGCACCTTGGCCGGATCGCGCGAGGCCGCGGCGTCGATCGCCATCGCCGCGATCCAGGTCGACGAGAAGGCCTGGGCCTGGTTCGACAGCGGGATCTCGTTGTTGAAGGCCGCGCCGAACGCCTTGACGAAGGCGAGCGAGGCGGGCTTGGACACGTCCGGCATCCATTCGACGATGCCGAAGGTCTTGTCGGCGATGCCGCCGGCCTGCAGCAGGGTCTGGTGCACATGGCCGCCGCCGAAGCCGATGATGACCGGGGTGAACTTCTGCGCGGCCATGGCCCGCAGCAGCACGACCTCGTCGTCGACATAGGAGACGATCAGCACGGCGTCGGCGCCCGAGGCCTTCAGCTTGGCGGCCTGGGTCGACAAATCGGGCGTGCCGGTCTTGAAGCTTTCCTCGGCCACGACGAAGACGCCCTTGGCCAGCAGGGTTTCCTTGTAGTTCTTCGAGACCGACTGGCCGTAGGGGCCGTCCTCGAAGGCCAGGGCGACTTTCCGGATCTTGGTGTCGCCGGTGTTGAGCTCGGCCATGAAGGTGGCGACGTTGTCGGCGAACCACTTGGCCTTGGGGGCTACGCGGAACACGTTCTTCAGGCCCTGCTCGGTGATCGAATCGGTGACCGCCGAGGTGACGATGAACGGCACGCCGTTGCGGTCGGAGATCTGCATCGCCGGGATGGTGGTGGCCGAGGCCCAGGCCCCCATCAGGATCGAGACGTTGCCGCGGGTGATCAGCCGGTCGGCCTCGCTGCGCGAGATCTCGGGCTTCGACTGGATGTCGGCCACCACCAGCTCGACCTTGGCGCCGCCCAGCGACTTGATGCCGCCGGCCTCGTTGATCTGCTTGGCGGCCAGTTCATGGGCCTTCAGCATGCGCCCGCCATCGGCGGCATTATTGCCGGTGATCGGCACCAGCACGCCGATCTTGACGGTTTCCTGGGCCAGGGCCGCGCTTGCACCAAGGACGCAAGTCATCAGCGCCGCCGCGGCACCGCGGCGGATCATCGAACTCAACATGGGCGTACTCCCCCCTTTTGCGTGTTTTGCTTGGATCGGTTCAGCGCGCGGTGAAGCCACCGTCGACCGGCAGCGCCACGCCGGTCACGTAGGACGAATGGTCGGAGGCGAGCCACAGCGCCGCCTCGGCCATCTCTTCCGGCAGGCCGACGCGGCCCAGCGGGATCGCGGCCATCAGCTTGCGCTTGTTCTCCTCGATCACGGCGGGGTCGCTCACCCGGCCGACGAACTGCGGCAGCATCGGGGGCTCGGTCGGGCCGGGGCAGACGACGTTGACGCGGACGCGGTCGGCGGCGAAGCGCTGGGCCAGCGACTTGGTCAGGCCGACCACGCCGAACTTGGCCGCCGAATAGACCGGGCTGAACATCGACCCGACCAGGCCGGAGACCGAGGCAGTGAAGACGATCGAGCCGCCGCCGCGCTTGCGCATATGCGGTACCGCCGCCCCGGCCGACAGCAGCGCCTGGGTCAGGTTCAGCATGATCGCCTTGTCGTATTCGCCGATGTCGATGTCCTCGACGGCCGCGGGGCCGGGCGTGCCGGCATGGGCCCAGAGCACGTCGAGACCGCCGAGCCAGTCGGCCGCCTCGCCGATATAGCGGCGGCAGTCTTCCTCACGCGACAGGTCGGCGACGAAGCCGCGCGCCTCGCCGCCGGCGGCCTTGACCGCCGCAACCACCTCGTCGAGGCCCTGGCGGTTGATGTCGACGGCAGCGATCTTGGCGCCCTCGCGGGCGAAGAGTTCGCAGCCCGCCCGGCCCATGCCGGAGGCCGCGGCCGAGATGACGGCAAGCTTGTTCTTGAGCCGCATTGTTGTTCCTCCCTCAGTTCGCGTAGGCGTCGGCGAAGCGGCCGGTCAGGTTGACCACCGTCGCGCGGGTTTCCAGGTAATTGTCGAGGGCTTCGGGGCCGTTCTCGCGGCCCAGCCCGCTCATCTTGAAACCGCCATAGGGGATCGACCACCTGATGTAGCGATAGGTGTTGACCCACACGGTGCCGGCCTCGATCTGGTTGGCGACGCGATGGGCGCGGCCGACGTCGCGGGTCCACAGCCCCGCGGTCAGGCCGTAGCGGGTGTCGTTGGCGATCGCCACCGCCTCGTCTTCGTCATGGAAGCGGATCACGCTGCAGACCGGCCCGAAGATTTCCTCCTGGGCGATGCGCATGCTGTTCTTGACGTCGGCGAACACGGTGGGGGTGACGAAGTATCCCGGCCCCAGGTCGTCGCGGCGGCGGGCCCCCCCCCCCCCCGTAGGGCCCCCCGGCCCGCGCGG
>JAEYTW010000093.1 GCA_023433835.1 Pseudomonadota bacterium
TCGCCGTGCCGGTGGCTGCCCCGGTCCTGGCCGAGCCCGCGCCGGAACCCGTCGTGGCCCAGATCGAGGCCGAGCCGGTGGCCGTCGCCCCGGCGCCGGTCGCCGCACCCGAGCCGGTGATGATCCAGCAGCCGGTTGCCGCGCCGCAGCCGGCCATGGTCCAGCGCCCGGCCGCCGCGACCACCCAGGCCCAGCTGTTCCGCGAGGCCGAGGCGCAGGCCGCGCCGAAGCCGCGCAAGATCAGCCTGTCGGACAAGATCTTCGGGTTCGGCCGCACCGCGGTTCCGGCCCAGCCGATGGCGACCCCGCGGTCGGAGCCGATGGTGGCCCGCGCCCCCCAGGCCCCGATGCAGGCGGCGCCGATGGCCCCGGCACCCCAGGCCCAGCCCGTTTCCCGCCCCGCTGGCCTGACCGGTCTCGATCCGATGGACCGTCCGGTCTCGTCGAATGCCGCCGAGGATATCCTGGCAATTCCGGCGTTCCTGCGCCGGCAGGCTAACTGAGGCAAAAATAAGTCAATCGAAACAAGGGGTTACCTGCCCCGCCAGGGGTAACACCTTGTAACAACGATTGATTTGAGCAAGGCCGAGGGGGGTTGCTACAACCCCCCTTAGCTTTTGCGAACTTTTTGCGGCCCGAGTCCGTTTAGATGTCGGGCCAAGGGGATCGCCGAAGCGGACCGTCACAACGACGTTTCGAGGTCTGCGCGTGATTCACCATCGCCCCAACTGGAATACGACGCCCTGGCAGCACACGCTGGCGCGGGAAACCCAGTGCGAAGGCGTGGGCGTTCATAGCGGTGCGCCGGTCCGCCTGCGGCTGATGCCGGCCGCGGCCGATCACGGCATAGTCTTCCGCCGCGTCGATCTGCCCGGCCAGCCCGAACTGCCGGCCCGGTTCGACCGTGTCGTCGATACGTCGCTGTGCACCTGCCTGGGTGACGGCCCGCTGCGCATCGCCACCGTCGAGCATCTGATGGCCGCGCTGGCCGGCCAGGGCGTCGACAACCTCGTCATCGAGATCGACGGCGCGGAAGCGCCGGTCATGGACGGCTCGTCCGCCCCGTTCGTCGCGCTGATCGCCGAGGCGGGGCTGGAGCTGCAGCGCAGCCCGCGCCGCCATGTCCGCGTGCTGCGCCCGGTCGAGGTGCGCCGCGGCAACAAGTTCGCCGCCCTGCTGCCGACGCAGGACGATCACCTGACGATCGATCTGGCCATCGATTTCGACAGCGCCGTGATCGGCCGCCAGTCGCTGACCTTCGCGCTGAAGGGCAATTCGTTCTCGGCCGAACTGGCCCAGGCCCGCACTTTCGGCTTCGCCCATGAAGTCGAGGCGATGCGCGCCCGCGGCCTCGGCCGCGGCGGCTCGCTGGAGAACGCGGTGGTCATCGGCGACGATGGCGTGCTGAACCCCGGCGGCCTGCGCTACGACGACGAATTCGTCCGCCACAAGGCGCTCGACGCGCTGGGCGACCTCTATCTCGCCGGCGCGCCGATCCTCGGCCGTTTCCTGGGCGAGCGGGCCGGGCACATGATGCATATCGAAGTGCTCAAGGCGCTGTTCGCCGACGAGGCCAACTGGACGCTGACCACCTCGACCGCGCCGGTCGCGCTGCCGCGCCGCAAACTGGCGGTGGGTGGGGTGGCCCTGGCCGGGGCCGCGGCCGAATAAACCGCGCCACGTCCAAGACAAAAAGCCGGCTATCGCGAGATAGCCGGCTTTTTTCGTGATCTGCCGCCCGGGGAGGGCGGGTCCCTTACATAGGGGGCAGGGACTTCGAACGCCGGCGCGGCCGGCCTGCCAACGTCTTGATCAGGCCGGAAACGGCCGAGCGGATGCTGGCCTCGTCGATTTCGCCGAAATTGCGCACGAGTTCGATGGTGGAACGGTTCTTGCCGCCATGCTCGAGCGGCTCGGACGCGGTGGTAGTGTCCAGCCCGTCGAAGAAATAGCTGACCGGAATTTCGAGGCGCTGGGCGATCTCGTAGAGACGGCCTGCCGAAACGCGATTGGCGCCGGTTTCGTACTTTTGCACCTGCTGGTAGGAAATCGACAGGGCGGCGGCCAGATGTTCCTGCGTCAGGCCCATCTGCGTCCGCCTTTCGCGGATCCGCTCGCCGACCAACTCGTCAACGCGTTTAGCGACTTTGCCCATGACCTGTGCTCCTCGGCTGCAATGGCCGCCACTGCAAGCCTGGCCGGATGCAGCCGACGGTTGCTGGGCGCCTTCTTTTAGCAACGCTTTATCCGTGTATACGGTGGAGTGGCTTCGAGTCGATTTCCACCGTATATCCTAGGTTCAAAACTACCGCTGTTTCCTGAAATCGCCAACTATTCTTAAGGCGCAAGACAGGCAACCATAGCGGGTGAGGTTCAACGCGGCCAGCGGCATGATGTTCCCGCGTGCCGGGCTGGTGCACTGTGCCTTGATTTCGCCGCCTCGCCGTGACAGAAACAGCCGCCATGATCAACCGGCGTTTCTCCCTTCCGACTCGCGCCCTGGCGTGCGGCTTCGCCCTGTTGGCGCTCGCCGCCTGCGGCAAGAAGGAAGACCCGTACGTAGAGCGTCCGGTCGAGGAACTCTATAACGGCGGCATGGATCAGGTCGCCCAGGGCGACTGGGGCCGCGCGGCCAAGAATTTCGAGGAAGTCGAGCGCCAGCATCCCTATTCGGTGTGGGCAACGCGCTCGCAGCTGATGTCGGCCTACTCCTTCTATCAGGCCAACAAGTACGACGACGCGATCCTGGCGGCCCAGCGCTTCATCCAGCTCCACCCCGGCAACCGCGACATCGCCTACGCCTATTATCTGGTCGCGATCTCCTATTATGAGCAGATCACGGATGTCGGCCGCGACCAGGGCGTCACCGAAAATGCGCTGAAGGCGTTGGACGAGGTGGTGCGCCGCTTCCCCAATACCGAATATGCCCGCGATGCGCGGCTCAAGATCGACCTGACGCGCGATCATCTCGCCGGCAAGGAGATGGAGATCGGCCGGTTCTACCAGGGGCGGGCGCTCTGTTCCGGCGCAATCAATCGCTTCAAGGTGGTGGTCGAGGGGTATCAGACTACCAGCCAGGTGCCCGAGGCGCTGCACCGCATCACCGAATGCTACATCTCGATCGGCGTCGTCGACGAGGCGCGCAAGAGTGCCTCGGTGCTAGGCTACAACTATCCCGGCAGCGAGTGGTATGCCGACTCATTTTACCTGCTGACCGGCGAAGACTTCCGCCCCGCGTCCGACCGGCCGGGCTGGTTCACCCGCACCTGGCGCAGCATTTTCTAAGCGCGCCGCGATGCTGGTCCAGCTCGCCATCCGCGACATCGTCCTGATCGACCGGCTGGACCTGAGCCTCGGCCCGGGGCTGAACGTGCTGACCGGCGAGACCGGTGCCGGCAAGTCCATCCTGCTCGATGCGCTGGGTCTGGCGCTCGGCCGCCGCGCCGATGCCGGGCTGGTGCGCCAGGGCGTGACGCAGGGCGTTGTCGCCGCGACCTTCGAGCCGGAGGAGGGCCACCCGGTCCAGGCCATCCTGGACGAACAGGGCCTCGACGGTTCCGATCATCTGGTGCTGCGCCGCATCGTCCAGGCCGACGGGAAAAGCCGTGCCTTCGTCAACGACCAGCCGGTCTCGGTCGCATTGCTGCGTCGCATCGGCGACCTGCTGATCGAGATCAACGGCCAGAACGACGAGCAGGGCCTGCTCGACGCCGCCACCCATCGCGCGCTGCTCGATGCCTATGGCGCGCTGGGCCGCGACGTCGAGGCCGTGCGCCGGGCCCATGCCGCCCGCCAGACCGCCGCCGCCGCCGCCGCCGAAGCCCGCGCCGAGCTGGAGAAGGCCCGGGCCGAGGAAGAATATGCCGGCCATGTCGTGGCCGAGCTCGGCAAGCTGAATCCCGAGCCGGGCGAAGAGGCACGGCTGGCCGCCGAGCGCGTGACGTTGCAGGCGGGCGAGAAGATCGCGCAGGGCCTGGCCGACGCGATTTCGGCGCTGGAGGAACAGGGCGGCGTCGAAAGCCGCCTGCGCTCGGCGCTGCGCACCATCGAACGGGTGGCCGAACGGGCCGCCGGCAAGCTCGATGCCGCGCGCGATGCGCTGGACCGCGCGCTGCTCGAGGCCGGCGAGGCCGGGGCGGCGCTCGATCGCGCCCAGCGCGAGCTCGATGCCGATCCGAGCCGCCTGGAGCGGATCGAGGAACGGCTGTTCGCGCTGCGCGCCGCCGGCCGCAAGCACAATTCGACGCCCGACGGCCTCGCCGCGCTGCGCGATCGCTATGCCGCCCGGCTGGCCGCCGTCGCCGCCGGCGATGCCGCGCTGGCCAAGCT
>JAEYTW010000146.1 GCA_023433835.1 Pseudomonadota bacterium
GCGCTCCGGGCGGCGGCGCGAGGCGGCGCGCTTCGCCGTGAGCGGCGGCAAGGGCCGGCGGCCGTCTCTGCTGCCGCTCGGCCGCGCCCGCCCGTTCGCCGCGGCGTTCGCGGTGACGGTCTCGATCCTTGCCGTCATCCTGCCCTATGCCGTCATTCTCTGGATGTCGCTCAATACCGCCTGGTTCGGCGGCGCGTCGCTGAAGGATCTGTCGTTCGGCAATTTTTCCTACGTGCTGACCGAGTATCGCGAAATCTGGCG
Source organism: Pseudomonadota bacterium (assembly GCA_023433835.1). Lineage (GTDB taxonomy): Bacteria > Pseudomonadota > Alphaproteobacteria > Ferrovibrionales > Ferrovibrionaceae > JAFKFH01. The sequence goes on from JAEYTW010000146.1 coordinate 262, forward strand.
GATCATCGGCAATACATTGGCCATCGCCGGCATGGAAGCCGGCATGGTGCTGGTGCTTGCCTTCGCCGTCGCCTATCTCGCCCGCCGCACCACCCTGCCCGGCCGCGATCTCCTGTCGGGTGCCGCCTATCTGACCGTGCTGGTGCCGGGCACCGCCTTCGTCATCGGCGTGATCTGGGCCTGGATCAAGTCGCCGCTGGGCCTCTATGGCGGCCTGCTGCTGATCGCCATGGCGCAGGCCGCCCGTTCGCTGCCGCTGGCCTTGCGCAATATCGGCGATGGGCTGGGCCAGGTCGATCGCAGCCTGGAGGAAGCCGCCATCATCTGCGGCGCCGGGCGCCTGCGGCGGATCCGGGCGATCCTGGCGCCATTGCTGCGGCCGGTGCTGCTCGGCGCCTTCGCGCTGGTCTTCCTGTCGGGCCTGCGCGATCTCAACACGCCGCTGTTCCTCGGCGGCGGCTCGTCCGACACGCTGACGCTCGCCGTCGTCATCTTCAATTTCTGGAGCGAGAGCCGGATGGGCGAGAGCGCCGCGCTGACCATCCTGCTGCTCGGCCTTACGCTTGCCGTGTTCCTGCCGCTGCATCTGTTCGTGAGGGTTCGCCAATGACGTCAGGCCCGCTGTCGGGGATCCGCGTGCTCGACGTCACCCATGTCCTGGCCGGCCCCTACGCCACCTATCAGCTGGCCCTGCTCGGCGCCGAGGTGATCAAGATCGAGCGGCCGGGCGCGGGCGACGTCATGCGCCATGCCCATCGCGGCGGTACGCCGCCCGGCTTCGCGCCGGGCTTCGTGGCGATGAACGCGGGCAAGCGCTCGCTGGCGCTCGATCTCGGCCACCCCGAAGGCATCGGCCTGCTGCGCCGGCTGGCCGGCGACGTCGACGTGATGATCGAGAACATGCGGCCGGGCACGATGGCGCGGAAGGGCCTCGATGCCGCCACCCTGATGGCCGCCAATCCGCGGCTCGTGCATTGCTCGGTCTCGGGCTGGGGCAACGAGCGGCCCGCCTATGACCACGTCATCCAGGCCGCGACCGGGATGATGCTGGTCAACGGCGACGACCCGGCGGCGCCGCCGATGAAGGTCGGCGGCCCGGTCGTCGACATCGCCACCGGCCAGTCGACGGCCTTCGCCATCCTCGCCGCGCTGATGCAGCGCCAGCGCACCGGCAAGGGCACCGCGATCACCGTCTCGATGGTCGATGCCGCGCTGCAGCTGATGTTCAGCGCCGCTTCCGGCTGGCTCCTGGCCGGCCAGGCGCCGCAGCGCGTGGGCAACCGCGGCTTTGCCGGCAGCCCGGCATCCGACACGTTCAAGACCTCGGATGGCTGGATCGCCACCGGCGCCAATACCCGCGCCCAGTTCGCGCGGCTCGCCCGCGCCATCGGCCGCGCCGACCTGATCGATGATCCACGCTTCGCCGCGCCCCCCGGCCGGGCCGCCGGTTTCATGAGCGCCGAGAACGATACGCTGCTGCGCCAGGAACTGGCCGCAACCTTTGCGACGCGCGATGCCGAAACCTGGGAAAAGCTGCTGAACCAGGCCGGCGTGCCGGCTTCCAAGGTGCGCGGCATCGGCGAATTCCTCGACGGCGTCTATCCCGGCCTCGACCCGGCGATGGTCAACCTGCCCGCCCTGCCCGGCTACCCGCCGGCGCCGAAGGGCCTGGGCCTGCCGATGAAGGGCGCCGATTTCGCACCCCATCCGGCCCCGCCGCCGGCGCTGGGCCAGGACAGCCGGGCGATCCTCGCAGGCCTGGGTATCGCCGAAGCCGAAATCGACAGGCTGGTCGCAGGCGGCGTCGTGGGCGTGGGCTGACCCGCCTCCCGGCTCACCGCGACGCCGGTCCGGCGGTCGGCGTCCTAGGCTTTTGTTCCCGTCGTCTCGCGCTCCATCACCGTGAAGCCGAGATCGAGGCAGGTTTTCTCCGGCCGCTTGCCGCGCAGCAGCGACAAGAGCATCGACGCCGCTTCGCGGCCGATGGCAAAGCGCGGCGTCGCCACGGTAGTCAGGGCCGGTACGGTCCAGGCCGAAGGGGCGAGGTCGTTGAAGCCGGCAATGGCAAGCTGGCCGGGCACCTCGATCCCCAGGCGCCGGCAGCGGAAGATCGCGCCCTGCGCGAGGTCGTCGTTGCAGAAGAACAGCGCGTCGCAATCGGGGGCCTGGGCCAGCATGCGGTCGAGCAACGCGGCGCCGAAGCCGATCGACGACGGTTCGGGCGACAGGAGTTCGCGGTTGGCGTCGTAGAGCCCGGCTTCCTGCATCGCGCGGCGATAGCCCTCGCCGCGGCGGATCGTGCGTTCGTCGAGCTGGGCGGCGACGAAGCCGATGCGGCGGTAGCCGCGCTCGAGCAGGCGCCGCGTGATCGCCTGGCCGCCCTCGATCTGCGACAGCCCGACGGCGTAGATATCCGGCCGGTCGGACAGTTCCATCATGTGCACGGTCGGGATCGCCAACCCCCGCAGCCGCGTCCAGGTCGCGGCACTGTGGCCCAGCCCGGTGAGCAGCAGGCCGTCGGGGTTGTATTCGAGATAGGTTTCCAGAAGCCGTTCCTCGCCGTCGCCGGAATAGCCGGTGACGCCGATCAGGATCTGGTATCCCTCAGGGTGCATGACCTGGTGGATGCCGGCGACGGTATCGATGAACACGGTGTTGGTCAGCGAGGGGATCAGCACCGCGATCGTCATCGAGCGGGCCGAGGCCAGCTGGCTCGCCGCCCGGTTCGGCAGATAGCCGAGGTCGCGGGCCGCCGCCTGGATACGTTCGCGCAGACTGTCGGCCACTCGGTCCGGCGTCTTGAAGGCGCGGCTGACGGTCATCGCCGAGACGCCGACGCGCTCGGCGACGTCGGCCATGGTGGCGCGGCCGGTGCGGGAGGAGCGCGGCTTGCGGGGAGGTGAAGCTCTGGTCACGGTCATGGCAGAAAAGCACAAATTTCCGGCCTGGGCATTTACAGTATAAGCATATTAGCGCTAACATGACCAGATGGGGCAGCAACTTATCCTTGTGATCATGGGTGTCTGCGGTTGCGGCAAGACCGTGATCGGCCGGGATGTCGCCCGCCGTCTTGGATACAACTTTATCGAGGGTGACGATTACCATCCGCCCGGCAACGTCGCGAAGATGCGCGCCGGCACGGCCCTGACCGACGACGACCGCCGGCCCTGGCTGGAAGCCCTGGGGCGGCGCATCGCCGAAGCCCAGGCCGCGGGCGAGGGATTGGTCGTTTCCTGTTCGGCGCTGAAGCGGCGCTATCGCGACATCCTGCGCGGCGGCGGGGTGCCGGTGCATTTCGTGCACCTGGCCGGGCCGCCCGAGCTGATCGCCCGGCGTATGGAAGGCCGGAGCGGGCATTTCATGCCGGCCAGCCTGATCGACAGTCAGTTCGCCGCGCTGGAACCGCCGCAACCGGACGAATCGGCCGAAACCCACGATATCGCACTGCCGCCCGAGGTCATCGCCGACCGGGTGGCCGCCCCGCTCGGCTAGCCTCGTCGGCGAGATCGTCGAGGATCGGGCAGTCCGGCCGGTCGTCGCCATGGCAGCAGCCGGCGAGATGTTTCAGCGTGTCGCGAATCGAGGCGAGCTCGGCGATCTTGGCGTCGAGTTCGGCGACATGGCCGATGGCGATGGCCTTGACCTCTGCCGAGCTGCGCCCCTTGTCCTGCCACAGGGCCAGCAAGGTCGCAATCTGCGGCATCGAGAAGCCGAGGCCGCGCGAACGCCGGATGAAGCGCAGCGTATGCAAGGCGCGCGGGCCGTAGACGCGATAGCCCGACGCAGTGCGATCGGCCTGCGGCAGCAGGCCGATCTCCTCGTAATAGCGGATCATCTTGGCCGACACGCCGGAGGCGCGGGCCGCGGTCCCGATGTTCATGCCCATGGGCTCAAGTCTCAACCTTCCCATGGCGGGAAGGTCAAGACTTTCCCCGTCAGGCTTCGAGCATCCGCTTCAGGAGGTCGATATCCTCGGCGAATGCCGAGTCGGTCGAGCGCAGCTGCTCGATCTTCTTCACCGCATGCATGACCGTGGTGTGGTCGCGGCCGCCGAACTTGCGCCCGATCTCGGGCAGCGAGCGCGAGGTCAGCTGCTTGGCCAGGTACATCGCGACCTGGCGCGGCCGGGCCACGACCCGGGCCCGCCGGGCCGAGGTCATGTCCATGAACTTGATATTGTAGTGCTCGGCCACCTTCTTCTGGATCTCTTCGATGGTGACGCGGCGGTCGTTGGCGCGCAGCAGGTCCTGCAGAACTTCCTGCGCGGTCTCCAGCGTGATCGGCCGGCCGACCAGGTTGGCATAGGCCACCAGCCGGTTGAGCGCGCCTTCGAGCTCGCGCACGTTCGAGGTGATGCGATGCGCCAGGAATTCGAGCACCTTGGGCGCGAGGTTGCGCCAGCCGGCGCGGTCGGCCTTGGCCTGCAGGATCGCCAGCCGCAATTCATAGTCGGTCGGCTGGACGTCGGCGACCAGGCCCCAGCCGAGCCGCGAGCGGATCCGCTCCTCGATACCGTCGAGGTCCGACGGCGACCGGTCGCCCGAGATGATGATCTGGCGGTGCCGGTCGCACAGCGCGTTGAAGGTGTGGAAGAATTCTTCCTGGGTATTGTTCTTGCCGGCGATGAACTGGATGTCGTCGATCATCAGCACGTCGACCGAACGGAAGGTTTCCTTGAACGCCATCGTGTCCTGGAAACGCACCGCGCGGACGAACTCGTACAGGAACTTCTCCGCCGAGAGGTAGATGACCTTGCGGTTGGGGAAGCGCTGGCGGATATGCCAGCCGATCGCATGCATCAGATGGGTCTTGCCCAGCCCCACGCCGCCGTAGAGGAACAGCGGGTTGAAGGCGACCGTCTCCGATTCCGCGACGCGGCGCGCCGCGGCATGGGCGAATTCGTTCGACTTGCCGACGACGAAGCTGTCGAAGGTGAAGCGCGGATCGAGCGGGGCGGACAGCTGGCGCTCGGTCGGCTCCTCCGGCCGCACGTCGGCGCGCTGCGACGAGGCGACGACGATCGGGCGGGGGGCTTGCACGCCGGGGCCGGGCAGGGCGCCCGCCATCGGCCCACCCATGATCTGTTCAGGGGCAGGCAGCGCGTCGCCGCGCGCGGCGGCCGCGGCCTTGCGCACCGCCGCCTTGACCTGCAGCGAGACGCCGCGGACGCCCGACCGCTCGACCTTCCACAATTCGCGGATGCGGTCGAGATAATGGCTCTGCACCCAGTCGCGCATGAAGCGGGTGGGGGCGCTCAGCGTCACCTGCGAATCGGCGATGCCGACCAGGCCGAGCGGTTTCAGCCAGGAATTGAAGGCGGCATCGCCGACCTCCTGGCGCAGGCGCGCGCGCACCTGCACCCACTGCTCGTCGATGCCCTCGGGACGCAGTGTTTCGCTCATCATCACCCCCGCGGTCACGACTGCGCCCACGGCAGACCCGCAAGCTTCCAGCCGTTGACCCGGCCGCGATGACGCTGCGAATCGAGATCGCCTTCGAATCCGCCCGAAATGTTGTAGCAGCGCCCATAGCCCTGGGCGGTCATGGCGCGGGCGGCCGCGGCCGAGCGCACGCCGGAACGGCACAGGAAGTACACCGCCGAGGCAGGGCCCACGCCCTGCTCAGCCAGCGTCGCGGCGAAGTCGGGATTGGGCTTCATGCCGGGGAAGGTCGCCCAGGCGGCGCGCACGACGTCCTTGCCCGCGGACGACAGGTCGGGCACGCCCACGAACGCCCATTCGGCGTCGGACCGCACGTCGACCAGCACCGCGTCGGGCTGGGTGCGCAACGCGTCCCAGGCAGCCTCAGGGGTCACGTCGCCCGCATAGCCGGCAACGGCCTCGCCCGGTTTCGCCATCGTCATTCCTTGGTCCCTCCCAGCACGCGCGACCCTGCACCAGCAAACTCTGCTCGCAACTCTTCGACCCGACCTATGCAGGCTACGCCCGACACTGAATGCCCCCCGCTACGTTACGACGCCGGATACGGCTTGCCCCCGCCGGGCAGCGGCCGCATCCCCACTCGAAAAAAAGCAATGCGAACCCTCTGCCCGGGCCCTTGGAGGGACCCGCCCAAAACCGTTCGCCTTGTGTGATAAGGGCCTCAGCGACCCTCGTGATCAACGAAGGACCAGAGCATAAGCGGACTCGTTTCGGACTCGCAACGGGGAAGAATCCAGAACGCGAAGACTCTTTCACAGGCCTGTAACCTGGGAGCCACAGAGTCCTCGGACGGGGCGCGGCGGGTAATTATTTCGCGCGGATTTGACGTAATCCTGAGACGATCATCATTAAAAAAGCCTAAACACTATCCGTCATCGTGAAGACTCAAAACGGACTCGTGATCGGACTCCGAATAGCCGCGATACGACTCTGGACACAGCCTTGGGTGAACCGGGAATACTGACCTTGGGCCGACCCGGCATGGTCGGGGCGCGGGGGTGGAAACACAGCCGGAGATAGTCATCGCACATAACCGATTGGGCGCCGTGTCGGCGGGCGCAGCAACCTCGTCTGCGGGATTACACGCCCGGCAGTAAAACGGCCCCGTAACGGGGCCGCTGCAAGATCGAAAGCGAAGTGAAAGCGCCGCGACTAGACCGCGACGCGGATCGGCCAGATATCGAAACGCTGCCAGACATTGCCCTTGGTGTAAGGGTCCTCGGCGATCCACCGGTCCAGCGCCGCCCGGTCTTCCATCGCCACCATCATGGTCGAGCCGATCATGCCGCCCTCGGCATCGAGGATCGGGCCGCCGGCGATGATGGTGCCGGAAGCCTTGGCCCCGCGGGCGCGGTCGAGATGGGCTTCGCGCACCGCCTGCCGGCGCGCCGGCGCCTCGGCGTCGGTGCCGTCCCACGCCATGATCTGGAACTGCTGCATGTCGTCCTCCTGAAGAATTATTCGTTCTCGCCGAATCGGCCTTCCACCAGGGCCGTCAGCGTATCGATCGCCTCGCGCGCGTCGTCGCCGCGCACATGGATCGTGATGTCGGAACCGATGCCGGCGGCCAGCATCATCAGCCCCATGATCGAGACACCGGTGACGGTCTGGCCGTCCTTCTCGACCGTGATTTCGGCGGCGAACTGCGATGCGGTCATGGCGAACTTGGAGGCCGCGCGCGCATGCAGCCCGCGCTGGTTGACGATGGTGACGGTGCGGGTCAGCAGATCGGTCATGGGCGGCCGTCCCTCACGCGTTCGACGCCAGCAGCTTGGAGGCGACGTTGATGTACTTGCGGCCGGCTTCCTGGGCGGCGATGACCGACGCATGCAGGTCGGCCTTGGTGCGCACCGACGCCAGCTTGATCAGCATCGGCAGGTTGATGCCGGCGATCACCTCGATCTTGCCCTGATCCATGATCGAGATGGCGAGGTTCGACGGCGTGCCGCCGAACATGTCGGTCAGCACGATGACGCCCTCGCCCGAATCGACGGCGGCCACCGCCGCCAGGATGTCGGCGCGCCGCATCTCCATGTCGTCGTCCGGGCCGATGCAGACCGCGCGCATGTCGGGCTGCTTGCCGACGACATGCTCGGTCGCGGCGATGAATTCGGCGGCTAGCCGACCGTGGGTGACCAGTACCAGGCCAATCATCCGTTCCTCATGCGCTCATCGCGCCACGTCCCGTCAATCCCTGGCATGATCGCGATCGCGATGATGCAGGCTGACGCGATGGCCGGCGGCGACCAGCCGCTCGACCAGGCGCTCGGCGGTATAGACCGAGCGGTGGCGGCCGCCGGTGCATCCGACGGCGATGGTGAGATAGGACTTGCCTTCCCGGCCCTAGGCCGGGATCAGGCTGAGAACAAGATCCGAGAACGAGGCGAAGAACGGCGGCCAGGCGGGGTCGGCGGCGATGAACGCGCCGACCTCCGGATCGTCGCCGGTCTTTGCCTTCAACGCGGGCTGATAGAAGGGATTGTCGAGGAAGCGGACGTCGAAGACGAGGTCGGCTTCGCGCGGCAGGCCCTGGCGATAGGAGAAGGAGACCACGCTCAAGCTCAGGCCCGGCCCCTGCTCGAGATCGTGGGACGAGGCGATGACGCGGCGGAATTCGGGCAGCGACAGGATCGAGGTGTCGAGCACCTGGTCGGCCGCGGCGCGGATCGGCGTCATGATCCGGCGCTCGATGGCGATGCCGTCCTCGACGGTGCGGTCGACCGCCAGCGGGTGGCGGCGGCGCGTGGCACTGAAACGCGTGCGCAGTACCGTGTCGTCGGCCTCGAGATAAAGCAGCGAGACGCTGAACCCGCGATGCTGGCGGAAGCGGGCCAGCACCTCGATGAAGCCTTCCGCCGTGAAGCCGCGGCTGCGGATGTCGATACCCACGGCCAGCGCCCGGTCGCCCGAGCGGCGCTCGATGCCGTCGTCCGGCAGGTCGTCGTCGGCCAGCCCGCGCAGCAGGAACAGCGGCAGGTTGTCGATCGCCTCGTAGCCGAGATCCTCGAGCACCTTCAGGGCCGACGACCGGCCGGCCCCGGACAGACCGGTGACGAAGACGAGACGGGTGACGGCCAGGGTCATGACAGCCCGAATCCGGGGCCGTGCAGGCTTACGACGGGCGCAAGGCGACCGTCGCGAACCATCCGCGCGCAAAGACGCAGTTTGGCGGGCGTGGCGGCGTCGAAGGCATGCAGGCGCAGCTGGGGCAGGGCAACGCCGCACAGGCGCACCCGCGCGGGCTCGGGCACCCGCTCGACCGCCGTGCGCGCCACCAGATCGACGACGAGGGCCAGCGGCGCCTCCGGCAGGCAGGGGACCAGCGCCGGGCCGAAGCCGCGGACCTCGATCAGCCCGAGCAACGCCGCAGGCGCGCTGGCGACGACCTGGTCGCCGCGGCGTTCCAATATGACCTGATCGTCGGCCACCAGTTCGGCGCCGCCGTCGATCAGACGCAAAGCCAGATCCGACTTACCGGCACCCGACGGTCCTCTCAGCAGCAAACCGAGCCCCTCGCTCGCCACGCAGGTCGCGTGCACGCTGCCTCTCTCACCCACCATGGCGCGACACACTGCGTTGCCCCGGCCCGGGTGTCAATGGTCGACCCCACGAGGTTGTACAGACCCAAAATCGAGCCCGTGGCATCCGATTCTTCATGATCCGCTACGTTTCCCATCGGGGGCCCGGTCACATGCCCGCGGGGGCCTGGCGCAAGGGCACCGGGCACGACACCCGCTCCGGATTCCGCTCCGGACCGTTCCAACATGAAGACATATTGGGTGCCGGCGGGACGCCGACAAGGCCGATCACCCCGCCGTTACCCCGCGCCTCACCCCGGCAGGCGCAGCACGAAGCGGGCACCGTCGACGTCGCCATCCTCGTCCAGCCGGTTCTCGGCGGTCAGGCTGCCGCCCAGCCGGTCGACGATCTGGCGCGAGATCGACAGGCCCAGCCCCGAATGGGTGCCGAAGGCTTCGCCCGGCGGCCGCTCGGAATAGAACCGATCGAAGATCGCCTCGAACTTGTCGGGGGGGATGCCCGGCCCCTCGTCCTCGACGGTGACGACCACCCGCCCGGTCTCGCGCCAGGCCGCGATGACGATGCGGCCGGCCGGCGGGCTGAACGAGACGGCGTTGGCCAAGAGGTTGCGCACGACCTGGCCCAGCCGCCCTTCCAGTCCCTTGACGATCAGCGGGTCGGTTTCCGGCAGATGCAGCTCGACGATCGGGCCGTTCGGATTTGCCGCTTCCTGGTAGGGCTGGACCGCCGCCGACAGCAGCAGCGACAGGTCGATCGGCTCGGCCTTGACGCGGCTGAGCTCGGCATCCAGGCGGGAGGCGTCGGAGATGTCGGAGATCAGCCGGTTCAGCCGGCCGACATCCTGCTTGATGATGTCGAACAGCCGGCGCTGCTTGTCCGGGTCCGACGTCCGCTCCATCGTCTCGATCGCCGAACGGATCGAGGTCAGCGGATTCTTGATCTCATGGGAGACATCCGCGGCGAAACTCTCGATCGCGTCGAGCCGGGCATAGAGCGTGCGCGTCATTTCCGACAGCGCCTCGGACAGATCGCCGATCTCGTCGCGCCGGCCGGTGAAATCGGGAATCTGCTCCTGCCGTTCGGTCGAGCCGGCGACACGCTCGGCGGCGGCGGCCAGCAGCCGCACCGGCCGGGCGATGGTCGAGGCGAGGAACAGCGACAGCGCGGTGGTGACCACGAAGGTCAGGGTGAACAGCACCAGGATATTGAGCCGTTCCGACCGCACCCGGGCCTCGATCTCGGTCGAATCGGTGTCGAGCAGCAGGCCGCCGACCACCCGGCGCAGACCCTGGACCGGCACCGCGACCGAGATGATGATGCGCCCGTCGCCGGCATCGCGCAGCGACGAGGCGGTATCGCCGGCCAGCGCATCGAGCACCTCGTCGTAGGTTTCCGCCCTGGGCAGCGGCACTTCCTCGTAGGGCGGCAGTTCGGACGGCGAGGAGAACATCGAATCGACCGCCTGGCCGGCCCAGCGCCAGGCGCGCACCACCGGCCCCGGCTGTTCGGGCGGGGGCAGGGCGCGATAGATCACGTCGCGGCTGGTGGCGATCAGCAGGCGGCTGTCGGCCACCATGCCGCCCGACCGGTCGAACAGCCGGACCCGGGTGTCCGAGGCGGTGCCCAGCCGGCGCACGATCTGGCGGGCGATGTCGTCGTCCAGCCGCGGGCCGGACTGGCCCGGCACCACGGCCGCCTCGGCCAGCGCGCCGGCCATCAGGTCGCCCTGGATGAACAGGGCGTCGATCTGGGCATCGATCAGCCCGGTGCGGTACTGGTCGAGATAGAGCACCCCCGCCACCAGCAGCACCGGTGCCAGCAGGTTGATCGCCAGGATGCGGCCGGTCAGCGGCGAGAACAGCCTGAGCCGGCGGCGGCGGCGCAGCGGAGGGGCGGTCAACGGATCAACGGGCGCAGGTCATTCGCCCTTGTAGCGATAACCGACACCGTACAGCGTCTCGATCGCGTCGAAATCGTCGTCGACCGCCTTGAACTTCTTGCGCAGCCGCTTGATGTGGCTGTCGATCGTGCGGTCGTCGACGTAGATGTTGTCGTCATAGGCCGCGTCCATCAGCTGGTCGCGGCTCTTGACGTGGCCCGGGCGCTGCGCCAGCGCTTCGAGCAGCAGGAATTCGGTCACCGTCAGGGTGATCGGGTGGCCCTTCCACGAGCACCAGTGGCGGGCGGGATCGAGGCTGAGATCGCCGCGCAGCAGCATCCGCTCGGTCGATTCCGGGGTATCGCCCTGGCGGCTGGCCTCGGCCCGGCGCAGCACGGCGCGGATCCGCTCGATCAGGAGGCGCTGGGAGAACGGCTTGGTGATGTAATCGTCGGCGCCCATCTTGAGGCCGAGCGCCTCGTCGATCTCGTCGTCCTTGGACGTCAGGAAGATCACCGGCACGTTCGAGCCGCGGCGCAGGCGCTGCAGGGTTTCCATGCCGTCGAGGCGCGGCATCTTGATGTCGAGCACGACCAGGTCGGCCGGCTGGGCCGCCAGGCCCTTCAGCGCATCGGCGCCGTCGTTATAGGTCCGGACCTTGAAACCCTCGGCTTCCAGGGCGATCGACACCGAGGTCAGGATGTTGCGATCGTCATCGACCAGGGCAATAGTGGCGCTCACGGGACTGTCTTCCTTCTCGAAGCTCTGGGCCTATCCGAGGGGTTATACTCCGAACCATGCGTGACGAAAACAAGGCGGCCCGGCGGCTGATCCGCAGCGTCCGGACGGCTGCCCTTGCCACCATCCTGCCGGATGGCGGCATTCCCTATGCCTCATTGGTCGAGATCGCGACCGACCAGGGCGGCGCGCCGGTCCTGCTGGTTTCCGGCCTGGCCGAACATACCCGGGCGATCAAGGCCGACGGCCGCGTCTCGTTGCTGATCGACGGCGCCTCGGGCCATGCCGAACCGCTGACCCGGCCCCGGCTGTCGCTGGTCGGCCGGCTCGAACCCTTGTCCGACGAGGCGGCGAAGGCCCGCTATCTCGCCCGCCTGCCGTCGGCCGCGCTCTATGCCGGCTTTGCCGATTTCGGGTTCTGGCGGATGGCCGTCGAGCGCGGCCATCTGGTGGCCGGGTTCGGCAAGATCCGCTGGATCGACGGCGCCGACCTCGCCACCCCGCCCGCGCCGGCGCTGGTCGCGGCCGAGGCCGGCATCATCGAGCACATGAACGCCGACCATGCCGACGCCGTGCAGCTCTACGCGACCAAACTGCTCGGCCAGCCGGAAACCGAGGGCTGGCGCCTCTGCGGCATCGACCCGGAGGGATGCGACCTCCTCGGCCACGACCGGCATCTGCGCCTCGATTTCGACGTCGAGGTCACCGACGCCGAGCTGGCGCGCAAGGAACTGGTGCGGCTGGTCCGGTCGGCGCGGGGCGCCTGAGGCCCCGGATCACACGGTCCGTGCCGCCCGCGCCAGCCCGCCGTGGAGGTCGAGCATGCGCTCACGCCAGGCGTGGACCGGATCGTCCCCGGCCAACAGCCGGATCGGCGAGACGCAGCGCGCCCACATGAAGGCGCTGAAGACGATGTAGTCGGCGAAGGCCGGGCGCTCGCCGGACAGGTAGGGGCGCTCGCGCAGGGTGAGGCGCAGCGGCTCCAGCCGGCGGCCGAGCTCGGCCACGCCGTCCTCGACCGGCATCACCGCCTGTTCGAGCGGCTTGCCCAGCCGCGCCTCGCGGCTGCTGCGGAAATAGTCGCGATCACCCTGGTGGATGCAATCGAACAGGTCGACCACGATCAGCCGCATCAGCAGCGCCTGGATCTGCGTGCCGGACCAGCCGACCAGGAAACGGCAGAGCGCCTCGGCCTCGGGCCCCTCGAACAGGGCCGGGCGGTCGGGATAGGCGCGGTCGAGATAACGGGCGATGTCCCAGCTGTCATGCACGACCGTCTCGCCGTCGCGGATCACCGGCACCAGGCCCTGACCGGAGAACGCCAGCGCCTCCTTCTCGGTGAAGCGCCAGGGAATGGTTTCGAAGGCGAGGCCCTTATGGGCCAGCGCCAGCTTGACCCGCCAGCAGAACGGGCTGAACCGGAGATCGTCGTCCTGCCCGGCGAGATCGTAGAGCTGGATCGTCATGGTCAGGCCCTCGCCTGGACGTGGGCGGCCTGGCGCAGGCCGATGGCGGTGAACACGGCCAGCAGCAGCGAGATCGACATCAGCCAGAAGACCAGGCCCGGCCGGCCGCCGTCGATCAGGTAGCCGATGATCGGCGGCGCGATGGCTGAGCCGGCGTCGAGGCCGGAATAGACGAAGCCGAAGACCCGGCCGGTGGCGCCGCGCGGCGCGGCCGAGCGTACCAGCATGTCGCGCGAGGGCGTGGTGACGCCGATGGCGAAGCCGGCGATCGAGGTGACAGCGATCAGCACCGCGGCGGCGAAATCGGCATGCCCCAGCCAGAACAGCAGCGGCGCGGCGGTCAGGATGCCGGCCGTGACGATGATCTCGTGCCGGCGCATCCGGTCGGCGAGCCACCCGCCGGCCAGCACGCCCGCGGCCGAGCCGAGCAGGAAGCCGGTCAGCGCGGTCGAGCCGACGGCGAGCGGCGTGCCGTTCAGCTTGCCCAGGATCGGCGGCAGGAAATTCTGGACGCCGATCAGCGAGAACGACATCAGCAGGAAATAGGTGAAGCACATGACCACCGGCCAGGACGAGAACACGGCGATCACGCTCGCCGCCGTCAGCTTCTCGTCCGGCTTCGACTTGCGGCGCGATTCATGGCGCAGTTCCTCGCGGTCGCGCCACAGCAGCATCAGCGCGACATAGCCGGCGAGCCCGGCGACGACCAGCGCCACGCGCCAGCCGAACTGGTCGGCCAGGAACAGCATCGCCGGCGGCGCCACCGCCCAGCCGAGATTGCCGCCGAAGGTGTGCAGGCCGAAGGCCCGGCCCATGCGCCGCTCGGAGACCGACGAGCCGAGGATCGAGTAGTCGGCCGGGTGGAAGACCGAATTGCCCATCCCGGCGACGACGGCGAGCGGCACCATCGCCCAGATCGACGGGGCCAGGCCGAACAGCGCGATGGCCCCGGCGTAGACGCCGAGGCCCACGAACAGCACCTTGCGCGCGCCGAAATGATCGACCAGGAAACCCGCCACCGTCTGCATCAGGCCGGAGGTGACGTAGAACACCGTCATGACCAGGCCGAGCTCGGTGTAGCCGACGCCGAAATCCTTGACCAGGAACGGAAACAGCGGCGGCAGGACCAGCTGGTAGAAATGGCTGAAGCCGTGGGCAAGCCCGATCAGGGCGGTGACGCGGGTGTCCCGGTTGGCGGGACCGAGGGCATCGGCGGCCGAGGTCATGCGGACGTTTCCTTGGATCCCTGAAAGCGACTGTTACGGCATTTTTGAGCGCGCAGTGTCGCCGATCAAGCCGCTGGCCGCCACCGGGCGTCGCGCAGTCCCGCCATGCAACGCTGGCATAACGGGATTTCGCCCGGATCCCTTAGCGCGGCTTTGATTAGCACTTTCTCAAATAGATGCACGCATGTACTATAGAATGTGCGCACAGACGATGGGGTGATTATGAAAACCGTATCCATTTTTAATAATAAGGGTGGGGTTGGGAAGACTACGTTAACGTTCCACCTAGCTCACGCGCTCGCGCTACTCAATAAAAAAGTTCTAGTTATTGATGTTGATCCGCAATGCAATCTTACAATTCAGAGTATGGCGATGGAAGAGATTCATAAAATTTGGGAGGACGAAGATGATTTCATTGAAGATTTCCAGAGATCAAAAGATAGTTTGGGTGATGATGATTTTTCCAGCTTGGTAAACACCACAAGAACCGTTCACTTTCTTCTAAAGCCAACCGAAGATGGTGTCAACGATACGACCGAGCTCCCCCCACCTAAAAAACTGGCAAAGAATCTCGATTTAATACCCGGCCGATTAACAATGCATCTTTATGAGAGTAAAGTGGCAGAACGATGGAGCGCGGTTTATCAGGGAGATCCTCTAGCAATTCGTACCGCTACAAAAATAAGATCTATTGCCGAAGCATATGGGTCTCAGCACGGATACGATTTTGTAATTATAGATACATCACCCAGTTTAGGCGCATTGAATAGAATGGTGATGACCACCACGGATGGATTCATAATTCCTTGTATGCCTGACCTTTTCTCCCTCTACGGGATCAGAAATATTGGCAATGCCTTGGCGATATGGAAGAAACAATTCGATATGATTTTTCATTTCCTTTCAAAGGAAAAGAGGAGAGATTTCCCCGAAGAGTTTGTTCAATTTCTTGGATATACAATTTACAACGCAAAAAAAAGAACGACCGACAAAAATCCATACAATCTAGCGGTTGCCCACTACAATTACGCTAAACAGATACCATCGACGATTAGGGACCACATTAGTCAAAACATGCGCGGTAAGCTTTCCGATGCTCTATTAGAGGAACCAATCGGAAAAACAACCGTCATGCATACTCACAACACCTTCCCAAGTATGGCCCAAAAATACCGGATGCCGATGTGGGATGTTCCTCGAGCCGAGCTAGAAACGGAGGACGTATCAACGGTAAGTGGAAATAGGCAGATGTATTATGACACAAGAGAGAAGTATATAGATTTTGCAAGAGAGTTTATTTCCCGCACTGACTTGCTCGGAAACTGAAAATGACCCTGAAAATCAAGGAAGAAGAGGCAAGAGCGCTTGAAATTTACAAGGAATTTTTCTCGGAAATACAGATATTTATGAAGGGTTGGGCGGAATTTTTCCTTACGGACGAAAAACTTAACCGGGGATCTCCACCCCCCATACACTCTGTTCGCTTTAGAATGAAGGATCCGGAGCATCTCGCGGAAAAAATACGAAGAAAGAGCGAGGAGAAGAAGATAACTATCGACGAAAAAAATCTATTTCAAGTAATAACCGATTTAGCCGGGGTCAGGGTTATACACTTACATATGGACCAATTCCCGCAAATTCACGATAGAATAATAAAAAGAATAGAGATGTATAAGCAATTTTTATGGGAAGAACCAATGGCGTACACCTGGGACCCTGACAATTTTAAACTATTTGAAAATAACAATGTAAAAGTTAAAAAGAAAGAAAGCTCATACACAAGCGTGCACTACACGGTAAGACCATTTGATGGATCTTTCATTTCCTGTGAAATTCAGGTTAGAACCCTATTTGAAGAAGCCTGGGGTGAAATAGAGCACGCTATAAATTATCCCCACCCCACGGACAACACCCCATGCTTGGAGCAGATTGCTGTATTAGCTAAGCTAGTTGGCGCTGGTACTCGGTTAGCGGATTCCATCTTCCGCACGCATAATGCGAGAGCGGAGGAGAAGTCTGGTCCTTGAAATCGCAGAACTAGGTTTTGGCGACGATCTTGCCGAAATGGCCGCCGGCGGCCATGTGGGCGAAGGCCTCCGGCACCGCGTCCATGGGGAAGGCCCGGTCGATCACGGGGCGGATGCCGGTCGCGGCCATGCCGGCCAGCATGTCGCGCAGATCCTCGACCGCACCGACGGTGACGCCCTGCAGCCGCACCTGGCGCATCACCACGAGGGGCAGGTTGATTTGCGGCATCGGCCCGCCCAGCACGCCGATCAGGCTGAGCGTGCCGCCGACCCGGATCGCGCGCAGCGAGCGTTCCAGCGTATCGGCCCCGCCGAGCTCGACGATATGGTCGAGGCCCTCGACCGCGGCATCCTGCGTCCGGGCCCAGGCCACCGCGGCCTTCCCCCAGTCCGGTGTCGTCCGGTAGTTGATGCCGTGATCGGCGCCCATGGCGCGGGCCCGGGCCAGCTTGTCGTCCGACGACGAGGTGACGACGACCCGGGCGCCGGCCGCCTTGGCGAATTGCAGCGCGAACAGCGCGACGCCGCCGGTGCCCTGCACCAGCACGATGTCGCCGGGCTGGGTGCGCCCGTGCTTGACCACCGCCGACCAGGCGGTGACGCCGGCACAGGGCAGGCAGGCGGCTTCCGCGTCGGTCATCGCATCGGGGATCCGCAACAGCCCGCCGGCCTCGAACAGCCGGTAGTCGCACAGCACGCCGTCATGGCCGAAGGCGCCGAAGGAATGGCTGAGCCGCAGGGCCGACGGCCGCCCGGCCGGCCAGTCGGGGAAGAAGGCGGCCACCACCCGGTCGCCCGGCGCGAACCCTGCGACCCCGGGCCCGACGCCCGCGACGACACCCGCCGCATCGGACCCCGGCACGATCGGCAGGGCCTGGCGCGGGTTGTAGATGCCCTGCACCAGCAGAAGGTCGCGGAAATTGAGGCTCGCCGCCGTGATCCGGACCAGCACCTGGCCGGGACCAGGCACCGGCAGCGGCCGTTCGACGCGCCGCAGCCGGTCGATGCCGAACCCTTCGTCGAGTACCCAGGCCTGCATGGTCACGATCGTTTCCTCCTATCGGTCCCAGCCATCCTGGGAAGGGTTTGACGGGCAGGCAAGCCTCCGCCAGTCTCAGGCGATGATCCGTACCCTCGCCCCCCTGCTGCTGCTGACCGTGCTTGCCGCCTGCGCCTCGCGCCAGACCGAGATGGCCGAGCAGGCGCAGAAATCGCTGATCGGCCTGACCGAGGACCAGGTGCTGGCCTGTGCCGGCCAGCCCGACCAGCGGCTGACCGACGGCGGCTCACGCCTCCTGGTCTATCCGCGCGAGACGACGCGGGAGATCACGGTCGATACCCCCGCCCGGCCCAACCCGACCGGCATGGCCCAACCCCAGCCGACCTACGATTACTACCGGGTCTGCGAAACCACCTTCGTGCTGCGCGGCGGCAAGGTCGTGCAGCTGCGCATGCGCGGGCGGACCGAGACCGGCCGGCCCAATCTCGATGCCTGCGGCGTCACCGTCTCGCGCTGCCTGAAGCTGGTCGGGGGCTGAGGCCATGGCGGCGCGCGCGATCCGCGGGCGGATTCTGACCTTCCTGCGCCAGCCGGAAGGGCAGGGCGACGGGGCCAGCTATCGCTACATCGCCGACGGCATCGTCGACGTGGCCGACGGGCGCATCAGGGCGGTGGGGCCGGCCGCCGACATCGCCCCGACCCTGGCCCCGGGCACCCCGGTCGACGCCTGGCCCGACCAGCTGATCCTGCCCGGGCTGATCGACCTGCATATCCATCTGCCGCAGACCCAGGTGATCGCCTCTTACGGCGCCCAGCTGCTCGACTGGCTCGAGCGCTACACCTTCGTCGAGGAGCAGAAATACGCCGACCCCGGCCATGCCGCGGCCGGCGCGCGCTTCTTCCTGGACGAAGTGCTGCGCAACGGCACGACGACCGCGGTGGTCTATGGCAGCGTCCATGCCGGATCGGCCGAAGCCTTCTTCACCGAATCGTCCCGGCGCGGCACCGCGATGATCGCCGGCAAGGTGATGATGGACCGCAACGCCCCCCAGGCCTTGTGCGACACGGCGCAGTCGGCCTATGACGACTCCAAGGCCTTGATCGCCCGCTGGCACGGCCGCGACCGCCAGCGCTATGCCGTGACGCCGCGCTTCGCCATCACCTCGACACCCGGCCAGCTGGCCGCGGCAGGCAGCCTGATGGCCGAACACCCGACCTGCCACATGCAGACCCATCTGTCGGAGAACCTGGGCGAGATCGCCGCGACCAAGGCGCTGTTCCCCGAGGCGCGCGACTATCTCGACGTCTACGATCGCCACGGCCTCTTGGGCCCCAACGCGCTGTTCGGCCATTGCATCCACCTGGAGCCGGCCGAGATCGCGCGGATGGCCGAGACCGGCTCGGTCGCGGTGTTCTGCCCGACCTCGAACCTGTTCATCGGCTCGGGCCTGTTCGACTGGCGCAAGCTGGAAGACCGGCAGCTGCGCATCGGTCTGGCGACCGATGTCGGCGGCGGCACCAGCTATTCGATGCTGCGCACCGCGGCCGAGGGTTACAAGGTGCTGCAGCTGCAGGGCCAGAATCTGCCGGCGCTGAAGGCGTTCGACCAGATGACCCGCGGCAATGCCGCGGCGCTGGGCATGGCGGGCGAGATCGGCCGCATCGAGCCCGGCGCCTATGCCGACCTGGTCGTGCTCGACGCCGCCGCGACTCCGGCGATGGCCCATCGCCTGGAAACGGTGCGCGACCTGGAGGAGGAATTGTTCGTGCTGATGACGCTCGGCGACGAGCGCGCGGTGCGGGCGACCTACGTCCAGGGCCGGCAGGCCAGCTGATAGCGGCGGACTTGACCGGCCAAGCCGGCGCGGGGTGCTTCGATGGCTCGTTTCGACTATTACCGTGGCGATGGCGGCCTGGCTGTCGATGTGCAGCATGATCACGTAGCAACCAATACGCGCGTGGTAATTCCGCTTTTGCCAATGAATCAGGCGCCGCCGCCCACAAGGAAATTACACCCGGTCCTGCCAATCAATGGGCAGAACTACCTGCTCATGACCCATACTCTGGTCGCCGTGCTACGCAGCGATTTAGGAGACCCGCTGGGCTCGCTTGAGCAGTACGAGGATAAGATCAAGGAAGCTCTCGATTTTCTGCTCATCGCGGGATACTGAGCGACCGATGGCGGATACGCCGCCTGGCGCGATCAGAATTTCCGGTACTGCGCGAACGGCAACCCGTGCGCCTCGACATGACGATTGTGCGCATCCAGCGCTTCGCGATTCTCATCGAGCCACGCCTGCTGCGAAGCCGTCAGCCTTTTCGCTGTCCGTACGGCAGGTTTCGGTTCGCTCGGGACGTCGGCTGCTTTTGTGACGCCGAGGGGACGTGGCATGATCGTCTCCAACTCAACATTGGATGTCTCTACACGAGAATATAGGCTTCGCATCACGATTGTCATCGGCGGTGACTCCCGGCGTCTACCGTCAAGGCGAGTTCCCGGGCTGCTCCCCGGTTCTCGGCGACACCGATGGTGCTATCGTAACCGCCGATCCAACCCCGTGCCCAGGAACCACCATGCCGCAGATCGCCATCACCACCTCGAAGGGCTGGATCGCCGATCGGGCCAGGCTGCTCGCCGATCTGCGCGAGGCCGCCGTCCGGGCGCTCGACAGCCGGCCCACCGCCTTCAGCCTGTGGATCAACGAGCACGATGCCGACGGCTTCGTCGGCCCATCGGACCGCGGCCCCCGCTTCACCATCATCGAGATGCGAATGTTCACCGGCCGCAGCGACGAGATGAAGCGCGGGCTGATGGCGGCATTGGGCGAGACGGCGGAAAAGCACGGCCTGCCGCGCGCCGATCTCGATATCGTGCTGCTGGAAATCCCGGCGG
Organism: Pseudomonadota bacterium; assembly: GCA_023433835.1. Taxonomy (GTDB): domain Bacteria; phylum Pseudomonadota; class Alphaproteobacteria; order Ferrovibrionales; family Ferrovibrionaceae; genus JAFKFH01. The sequence goes on from JAEYTW010000146.1 coordinate 20,472, forward strand.
CGAGCTGGTCGCTCGGCGGCCGCTGATCAGGCGACGGCTTCGACCTCCAAGCCGACCTGCTCGTTCACCAGGTCATAGTCGATATGGATATGACTGATCAGGGCGATCGGCCGCCTGGTCGTGCCTTGCTGCTCGAAAGCGACGAACCCGGCACGCTCGAGCACGCCCAGCGCCCGGGAAACATTCGGCTGGGTCTTGCCGGTCAGCGCCATCAGCTCGCTCACGCTGGCCGGCTTGTCGCGGAGGACATGACCCAGGATCTTGCGATTCTCCGGGGTCAGGACATGCATCAACGCCGCCTCCGACACGAAAGTCACTTTCGGCCGATCAGGCGCCGGTTTGACCTCACCCCGGGCAATGGCCAGCATCTCTTCGCGGATCTGGTCGATGCCTTCTATTCGGCTCATGAAGACCGGCTGTTGTCACATCCCCTGTTTGGGCCAGTTTATCACTTCTTCTCGGCGTCCATCGCGGCGAAGACCTGCTCGGCCTGGTGGAAGGCGGCGTTGGCGGCCGGCACGCCGGCATAGATCGCCGTCTGCATCAGCACTTCCTTGATCTCGTCGCGGGTCACGCCATTGTTGAAGGCGGCGCGGACATGCATCTGGAATTCCTCCGGCTTGTTCAGCGCGATCATCAGGGCCAGGGTGATCAGGCTGCGCGTATGGCGCGGCAGACCGGGCCGGGTCCAGATCTCGCCCCAGGCATAGCGCGTGATCATGTCCTGGAATTCTTCGTTGAAGCCGTTGCGCCGGGTCAGCGTGCGGTCGACATGGGCATCGCCCAGCACCGCGCGGCGCACGGTCATGCCGGCTTCGTAACGCTCGCGATCATCCATGGGCCGATCCTCCGAAGAATGACGTCACCGCCGCGGTGAAGGCGGCGGGCTGTTCGATGTTGGAGATATGCGCGGCATCGAGGCGCACCAGTTCGGCACCCTTGATGCCGGCCGCCAGTTCCTCGCCCTGCGCCGGGGTCGTGGCGAGGTCATGCTCGCCGACGACGACGAGCGTGGGGCAGCGCACCTCGGCCAGGCCGTCGCGCTGATCCATGTCGCGCACCGCGGCACAGGCGGCGGTGTAACCGGCCGGATCGGTGCCGAGCATGACGTCGCGCACCCGCGCCACCGCCGCCGGATCCTTTTCCTGAAAGGATTTGGTGAACCAGCGGTCGATGACGCCGGCGGCGATCGCCGCCATGCCGTTCTCGTTGACCGTCCTGATCCTGTTGTCCCACACCGTCGCCGGGCCGATCAGCGCCGCGGTATTGCAGAGCGCGACGCGGCCGATGCGGTCGGGCGCGGTGCGGGCGAGATAGAGGCCGATCATGCCGCCGAGCGAGAGACCGCAGAAATCGAAGCGGTCATGGCCGAGATGATTGACCAGGCCGAGCACGTCCTGCGCCAGCCGCGGCACCGCATAAGGCCCCGGCGGGACCGCCGACTTGCCGTGGCCGCGGGTATCGAAGCGGATCAGGCGGTGCGTGCGCGTCAGTGCCTGAACCTGCGGATCCCACATGGTCAGATCGGTGCCGAGCGAATTGGCCAGCACCAGCGGCGGCGCCGCTTCCGGACCATCGAGCCGGACATGCAGCCGGATGCCGTCGACGTCGACGAACTGGGTCATCGCTTCCTCAATCCTGGTGGTGGCGGGCAAGGGCTGCATCGATCATCCGGTCGGCCGTGCCGACATAGCCCAGGGGATCGAACAGCGCATCGAGATCGACCGCCCCGGCGATATCGGCCTCGTCGGCCAGCACGTCGCGGAGCGAGCGGCTTTCCGAGACGGCTTTCCTGCAGGCGGCCTCGACGCGTTCATGCGCGGCCAGCCGCCCCAGGCGGTCGGCCAGCGCCATCATCACCGCCTCGGCCATCAAGAGGCCGTCGGTGGCGTCGAGGTTCTCCCGCATCTTGTCCGGCCGCACCTCGAGCCCGGCGACGGTATCGGCGGCGACCTTCAGCGCGCCGGCGGTCAGCCGCACCAGATCGGGCAGGGCCGTCCATTCGGCATGCCAGCCGCCGAGGCCGCGTTCGTGTTCCTGCGGCATCGCCCCCACCAGCGTCGCGACCAGGCCCGGGGCGCGATGGGCGGCCGACAGCACGACGGCGGCGCCCACCGGGTTGCGCTTGTGCGGCATGGTCGAGGATCCGCCGCGGCCGTGGCCAGCCGGCTCGAACGTCTCGGCGATCTCGGTCTGCATCATCAGCGCGATGTCGCGGGCGATCTTGGCCACCGTGCCAACGGTCATGCCGCACCAGCAGCCGAATTCGACCACCCGGTCGCGCTCGGCATGCCAGGGCAGGGCGGGGGCGCCGAGATGCAGTTCGGCGGCCAGCGCGTCGGCGACATCCATGCCGCGGGTCCCCAGCGCGGCGAGCGTGCCGGCCGCCCCGCCGAACTGGACGACCATCAGCCGCGGCAGCAATTCCCGCAGCCGCGCGCGCTGGCGGGTGACGGCGTCGAGCCAGCCGGCGGCCTTGCGGC
>JAEYTW010000190.1 GCA_023433835.1 Pseudomonadota bacterium
GTGCCGAGAATCTCGGGCGCGGCCACGCCCGGCGTGGCGGTTTCGATCGAATAGCGGGGGGCGACGCCTTGCGGCGTCGCCGCCTGGGTGGTCACGTAGCTCTGCTGCTGGGCATAGGTCGCGTTGTGCGCGGCATTGCCCAGCGCCTGGGCGGTGGCCTGATAGAGGTTGCCCATGGCGATGGCGGGGGCATCGCCGAGGACCTTGGTGTTGGCCTGGGTGATGCTGTCGGTGATCTGGTCGTTGACCGAAGTCGGGAAAGCCATGGTCTGGTTCTCCTGCAGGTGGGGGGAAGGCCGGTCCGCGCCGGGTATCGCCCGGGCCGGCCGGGTTCATGTCCGCCGGTTACGGCGTGCCGAGGCCCTTGACGCCGGTACCGAGGATCTCGGCGGTGGCCGCGCCCGTGGTCGCGGTGTCGATCGAGTAGAGGGTCGCAACCCCCATGGTCGTCGCCGCCTGGGCGGTCACGTAGCTCTGCTGCTGGGCGTAGGTCGCATTGTGCGCGGCATTGGCCAGCGCCTGGGCGGTGGCCTGGTAGAGATTGCCCATGGCGATGGCGGGAGCATCGCCCAGGACCTTGGTATTGACCTGGGTGACGCTGTCGGTGATCTGGTCGTTGACCGAAGTGGGGAAAGCCATTGTTCCTCCTTGGGATGGTGCGGTGGACCGAGGCTCGGCGGGAGCCTGCCGGGCTGCCGACCGGTGGGGTCGGCGCCGGCAATAACGACTATAGGGATCGCCAGATGCCCGTGATTGGTGCATTCGATGCTATATTCGGCCTATATAACGGGAATATCGGACGCAACCGCCAAGCGCGCGGCATGGCATGTCGTCAATTAGGCCGTGGCTGGCGGCCCCGGCCGGGCCATCCGGGAAAAATCGCCCGATCTGCGTGATGGGGCATTCGGTTGTTCGATATGAAACGAAGACAATCCGATGAAAGTCGGCAAAACCGACGATGCCGGCTCAGCCGGCGGTGCGTCGGAAGACGGCTGGGGTGAGGCCGGTCCAGCCTTTGAAGGCGCGGTGGAAATTGGCGATGTCGGCGAAGCCCAGGCGCCAGGCGATCTCGGCGATCGGGCGGTGCTGGTCACGCAGCAGGTCGCGGGCCATCGCCGCCCGCAGCCCGTTGACCTCCGCGGCGAAGCCCGAGCCTTGCTCCTTCAGGCGGCGTTGCAGCGTACGCGGCGAGAGATGCAAGGTGGCGGCCACCTCGTCGATCACCGGCAGGCGGCCGTCGTCCAGGGCGGCGCGCACGGCCGCCGCCACCCGGGCCCGCAAATCGCCCCGGTCGAGATCGTCCAATGCGGTGCGGGCGTAGGTCGCCAGCACGGCCTTGAGGCCGGGGCTCGACTGCGCGACGGCCAGGTCGAGCACCGGGCCGGGCAGCAGCAATGAATCCTCGGCCGCGGCGAAATCCGGACGGCAGCCAAACACCCGCTCGTGCTCCGATATCGCGGCCGGGGCAGGGTGGCGCAGACGGACATGTGCCGGTCGCACCGCCTGTCCGGTAAGCCAGCCGGCGAAGGTGAGCACGGCCGCGAGCACGGCCTCGACCCGGTGCCGGCGGCAAGGCCAGTCCGGATCGAGCGGGCGGTAGATCAGCCACAGGCCATCAGCCTCGGGACGGGAGGCGAAGCCGCCGCCGCCGCCGACCAGCCCGGCGAAGCGCTCGGTCTCGGCCGCGGCCTCGCGCAGGCTCGCACAACTCATCAGGAGGTGCCCCAGCGCGTTGAACGAGCCTGGCCGCACGCGCTTGCCGACATGCAGCCCGAGATCGGCATCACCGGAGGCAGCCAGCCCCGCCTGCCACAGACGCGATACCGCATCGTGCGGCAGGCGGCGGTCAGCGCCCTGGCCGAGGTCGTCGGGCAGGCCGGCCGCGGCCAGCAACCGGGCCGCCGAGATGTCGCCGGCTGCGGTCACCGCCTCGATCAGGGTCGCCACATAACCGGCGGCGACGGTGCGCGGCGCGGGCATCTTCCTCTCCGGGATGGCGGACGGCGACAAGAGATTGGCGCCGCCCGACATGGTTTGCGATTTCATTGTCCGCCACACTGCCTCAAGTCGCCACGGCGGAGCAACGCCGGGCGAAGCGAACCCTGGGGAGGGACATGCCGGTCGATCAGGTCCTGATCAATATCGATGCGCGGGGCCAGCTGGTGCTGGGGGCGATCCTGGCGCTGATCCTGTTCGGCGTGGCGCTCGAACTGCGCCCGGCCGATTTCGTCAACGTCTTCCGGCGGCCGCTGGCGCCGATCACCGGCCTGGCCGCCCAGATCCTGGTGCTGCCGGCGGTGACCTGGGCGATCACCATGATCCTCCAGCCGCAAGCCTCGATCGCGCTGGGCATGATCATCGTGGCGGCGTGCCCCGGCGGCAACCTGTCGAACCTGATGACCCATCTGGCGCGCGGCAATACCGCGCTGTCGATCTCGATGACCGGCGTGTCGAGCCTGCTGGCGGTGTTCACCACGCCGCTCAACATCCTGTTCTGGGCCTCGATGAACCCGGCGACCGCCGCCCTGCTGCGCCAGGTCTCGCTCGAACCCTGGTCGTTCCTCGGCCAGACCATCCCGCTGCTGGCCCTGCCGATGATCGCGGGCATGGCGGTCGTGCGGTTCCGGCCCGCGATCGCCGACCGGCTGCGCCGGCCGTTCCAGATCCTGTCCTTCCTGTTCCTGATCGGCTTCATCGTCGCCGCCACCGCGGCCAACAGCCGCTATTTCCTCTCCTTCCTCTGGGTCATCCTGCCGCTGGTGGTGCTGCACAATGCCATCGCCATCCTGATCGGCTGGGGGGCGGCCAGGCTGTGGCGCCTGGACGATCGCGACACGCGCGCCATGGCGATCGAGGTCAGCATGCACAACTCCGGCCTCGGCCTCGCCCTGATCCTCAACAATTTCGACGCGCTGGGCGGCGCCGCGCTGATCGCGGCGGGCTGGGGCATCTGGCACGTCGTCTCCGGCTGGGCGCTGGCGGCCTGGTGGACGCGCAAGGGCCGCGCGGCCAGGGATCGCGTTGCATGACCGGGCCGGTCCTCGTCACCGGCGCGGCCGGCTTCATCGGCTCGGCGCTGGTCCGGCATCTCGCCGGCAGCATGCCGGTCATCGCCCTCGATCTGCGTCCGGGCCCCGACCTGCCCGGCGTGACCTGGGTGACGGGCGATATCCGCGATCCCGCGCTGGCCGATCTGTTCCGCCGCCACCATCCGCTGGTCGTGGTCCATCTCGCCTCGGTCGTTGCCGCCGGCGGCGATCCGGCGCGCGATTACGCGATCGATGTCGAGGGCACGGCCAATGTCGCGGCCGCAAGCCTCGCCTGTGGCGCTCGCCGCCTGGTCGTCACCTCGAGCGGGGCGGCCTACGGCTATCACCCCGACAATCCCGTGCCGCTGGCCGAGACCGACGCCCTGCGCGGCAACGAGGATTTCCCCTATGCCCGGCACAAGCGCCTGGTCGAGGAGCACCTGGCCACCCTGCGCCGCGACCATCCGGAACTGGAACAGGTGATCTTGCGCCCCTGCACGGTGCTGGGGCCCGGCGTGCGCAACCAGATCACCGCGATCTTCGAACGCCCCGTGGTCACCGGCCTGTCGGGCAATGCGACGCCGTTCTCCTTCATCGCCGACGAGGATGTTGTCGGCGCGCTGGCCCGCGCCATCGGCACCGGGCCGGCCGGCGTCTATAACCTCGCCGGCGACGGCACCGTTTCGTTGCGCGAGGTCGCGCGGGCACTGGGCAAGCCGTTCCTCGGCCTGCCGCCGGCGGTGATGCGCGGCGCGATCGGCCTGTTGCGCGCCCTGCGCCTGACCCGGCTCGAACCGGCGCAGGTCGCCTTCATCCAGTATCGCCCGGTGCTGGACAACACCGCGCTGAAGCGCGACTTCGGCTTCACGCCGCGCCATTCCTCGCGCGCGGCGTTCGAGCTTTATGCGCGGGGGCGGGCATGACCTGGCTGGTGATCGGCGCCGGCCCGTCGGGCCTGGCCGC
>JAEYTW010000195.1 GCA_023433835.1 Pseudomonadota bacterium
GGTTTACCCTTGCCGCCGCCCCTGCGCCAGTCCGTCGTTATTCGTCGAAGATCGCGACCGCGCGGGTCCAGCCGGCCGAGGCGCCGCGGATCTTGACGGGGAAGCAGGCGATGGTGAAGCCGTCGCCCGGCAGCGCCTCGAGGTTGTGCAGCTTTTCCAGGTGGCAATAGCCGATGTCGCGGCCGGCCTTGTGGCCTTCCCAGATCAGCCCGGCATTCTGGCTCTCGGCGTATTTCTTGGCGGTGTGCACGAACGGCGCATCCCAGCTCCACGCATCGGTGCCCGTCAGGCGCACGCCGCGCTCGAGCAGATACATCGTCGCCTCGTAACCCATGCCGCAGCCGGCCGCGACATAGTCGGGCTTGGCATAGGCCGAGCCGGCGCGGGTGTTGACCACGACGATCTCGAGCGGCTTCAGCTCATGCCCGATGCGCTTCAGCTCGGCCTCGACGTCGTGCGGCTGCACGACATAGCCGTCGGGCAGGGCGCGGAAGTCGAGCTTGACGCCGGGCTGCAGGCACCAGTCGAGCGGCACTTCGTCGATGGTGATCGAGCGCTCGCCCTTGTTCATCGTCGAATGGAAGTGATAGGGCGCGTCGAGATGGGTGCCGTTATGGGTGTTGAGCTGGACCATCTCCACCGCCCAGCCTTCCGAATCCGGCAGGTCGCTCTCCTGCAGGCCGGGGAAGAACTTCACCACGTCGGCGGCGGTGTTCTTGTGGGCGTGATATTCGATCTTCGGCCCGAAACCCGGCGGGTCGGAAATCACGTCGTTTTCCAGATGCATCGAAATGTCGACGAGGCGGCGGGGCATGGCAGGGTTCCTCCCGAATGACTTAGCCCACGTCCTGACGGACGACGGTATTGCGCAGGGTGCCGATCTTCTCGACGGTCAATTCGACCACGTCGCCGTGGCGCAGGTAGCGGTCCTGCTCCAGGCCGCAGCCATTGCCCATCGTACCCGACCCGAAGAATTCGCCGGGGTGAATCGTCTCGTCGCGGGTGACGAAGGCGATCATGTCCTCGAAATTGTGCAGCATGCCGGCTGACGTACCCTCGGCCCAGACTTCGCCCGAGATCGTCGCCTTCATTTTGAGGCTGTAGGGATCGGGGATTTCGTCCGCCGTGACGATCCACGGGCCGATGACGTTGCCGGCATCGAAGGACTTGCCCTTGGCCGGCCCCAACATGCCCTGCATCTCGACCATCTGGGCGTCGCGTGCCGAGAAGTCGTTCATGATGGCATAGCCGAAGATGTGGTCGCGGGCGTTCTCGCGCGAGATGTTCTTGCCACCGCGGCCGATGAAGATGCCGAACTCCAGTTCGAAATCCATCACCTTGGAATAGCGCGGCCAGGCCACCTCGGTGCCGGTGCCGACGACCGAGAAGCGGTTGGTGATGTAGTAGATCGGCTGCTGGGCATAGACCGGCGGCACCTCCGCCAGCGGCTTGATGTCGGCGATCGCGGCCTCGTCGCCGCGGGCGCGGGCGGCCAGCTTCTGCATGCCGGCCGGCGACTGCTTGATATGGCCGGGGAAGACCGAGAAGTCGCGTACCTGCGGCGGCACGGGGATGGGCGACAACAGCCTGGCGTCGGCCACGGCGCGATCGAGGGCGGTGTCGCCCCCTAAGCGGGCCAGGAGGTCGCGGGCGCGGTCGAGCGCTGATGGCCCGGCCTCGATCAGGCTGAGCATCGAGGCGAAGGCGGCCTCGGGCCGGCCGTCGCGCTCGGCGGCGGCGGCGAGGTCGAACAGCCTGGTATCGTCGTGATGAACGGCGCCGATGCGGATGCGATCGCCGTCGCGGAAGCTGGCTAGCTTCATTTGCGTTTCCTCGGGTTATATCTGTTCGGGCAAAATATATATATTTCTGGCATTCGTATATAAAGAATTTGCCGGGGCGGCGAGGCCATGGCACAGTCGGGACATGCTCGCCGGGACGCCTTCCACCCCTCCGTCGTCGATGCCCGCGCTGTCGCCCGACACGCTGGCCGAACGCGCGGCCGCGGTGCTGCAACAGGCGATCCTGGCCGGCGATCTCGCCCCCGACGCGCGGCTGCGCATCGCCGATCTCGCCCGGCAATTCGGCATCGGCGCCACGCCGTTGCGCGAAGGCTTGTCGCGGCTGGTTTCGCAGGGGCTGGTGCTGGCCTCGGGCCAGCGCGGCTTCCGCGTCGCGCCGATGAGCCGCGAGGACCTCGAGGATATCGTGCGCGCCCGCACGGTGATCGAGCTGGAGGCGCTGCGCCTCGCCATGGCGCGCGGCGACGACCTGTGGGAGGCGCAGATCGTGGCCTGCCTGCATCGCATGCGGCGCTTCACCGCGCGCAGCCAGCAGGATTTTTCGGAAGGCGTCGCCGAGTTCGATGCCGTCCACAAGCAGTTCCATACCGCGCTGATCGCGGCCTGCGGCTCGCCGCGTCTCCTGGAGATGCATGCGACGCTCTACGACCAGGCCTATCGCTATCGCCGCGTGATGATGTCGTGGTTCAAGCTGCCGGCGACGCTCGACGACGAACATGAAGAGCTCGCCAACTATGTTCTCCAGCGCCAGGCCGAACCGGCCTGCCGCAAGCTGGCCGAACATCTCGCATCGACCATCCTGATCGTCTACCCCGCGGGTGGCGCCCTGGCCGATGCCAAATACAAAGCAATCAACCCGGAGGAGACGACTACCCATGAAAAGCCTGATGAAGGGCCTCGCCGTCGCGGTACTGGCGGCGGGCGTCGCGTTTAGCGCCTCGGCGCAGACCAAGATCAATCTCGGTTACACCGCGGTCAGCGATTTCGCCTCCGTCTTCGTCGCGAAGGAGGAGGGGTATTTCGCCAAGAACGGCCTCGACGTCGACCTGACCCTGATCGGCCTGAACTCGACGATCCCGGCGGCGATCATGGCCGGTTCGCTGCAGGTCGGCGGGCCGACCCCGTCGGTGATGCTGCAGGCGATCGACGGCGGCCTCGACCTCGTCGCCATTGCCGAGGCGGCGGTGACCGCGAAGTCGACGGCGTCGGCCGTGGCGGTCGTGGGCAACCCGAAGGCCAACATCAAGGGCCCGAAAGATTTCGTCGGCAAGAAGGTCGGCGCCCCCGGCCTGGGCGCCTTCCTGCACGTGCTGTTCCGCCAGTGGCTGATCGCCAACGGCGTCGATCCGAAGCAGGTCACCTTCATCGAGGTCGGCTTCCCCACCCAGAACGACGTGCTGAAGGCCGGTACTGTCGATGCGGTCATCACCGCCGATCCGTTCAAGGTGCGCATCCTGTCGTCGGGCGTGGGCGTGCTGATCGCCAACTTCCTGGCCGACCTGCCGGAAGGCCAGCCCTCGATCCTCTACGCCTCGACGCGTGAGTGGGCGACCAAGAACCCGGCCGCGGTCAAGGGGTTCCAGGCCGCGCTGGCCGAGGCGGTGACCTTCATCAAGGCCGATCCGAACATGGCCAAGACCCGCGATCACATCGCCAAGTACATCAAGCTGCCGCCGGAGGTGATGAAGGCGATCCAGATTTCCGAGCCGTCGTCGGTCGTCACCGACGCCCAGCTCGCCTGGTGGATCGACGTGATGCAGAAACAGGAAATGCTGCAGACCAAGCTCGATCCCGCCAAGCTGATCGTGAAATGACCGCGGTGGAAATCCGCACGAGGGCGCCGGTTGCGGCGCCCTCGACCACCCCGCTGATCGCCTTCGACCGCGTCGACCTGACCCTCGGCGGCCGCAAGATCCTCGAAGGCATCGACCTGACGATCGGCCAGGGCGAGTTCGTCTGCGTCGTCGGCCCCTCGGGCTGCGGCAAGACGACGATGCTGCGCCTGATCGCCGGGCTGTTCCAGCCGTCGGCGGGCCGCGTCACCTACCAGGGCAAGCCGATCGCCAAGCCCCGGCAGGATATCGCCATCGTCTTCCAGGATTACGGCAAGGCCCTGCTGCCCTGGCGCACGGTGACCGGCAACGTCGCCCTGGCGCTGGAAGCGATGGGCGTGCCCAGGGCCCAGCATGGCGACCGCATCGGCGGCCTGCTCGCCAAGGTCGGCCTGGCCAAGCATGCCGACAAATACCCCAACCAGCTTTCCGGCGGCATGCAGCAGCGCCTGCAGATCGCGCGCTGCCTGGCACAGGAACCCGCCGTGCTGCTGATGGACGAGCCGTTCGGCGCGCTGGACGCGATGACGCGCCAGGGCCTGCAGGACGAGGTGCTCGACATCGTCGCCCAGTCCGGCGCCACCGTGTTCTTCGTCACCCACGATCTGGAAGAGGCGATTTACCTGGGCGACCGGGTCATCGGCCTGTTACCCAACCCGGGCCGCGTCGCCGAAAGCTTCCCCGTCGACCTCGCCCGGCCACGCGACCAGCTTTCGACGCGCGAGGAGCCGGAATTCCTGCGGCTGCGCCGCGTGCTGTTCGACTTCATCAAGGCGGCCGAAGCGTGAGCGGCAAATGGCGCGGCCTGGTCGTGCCGGTGGCGCTGATCGTCATCGCCGAGATCGCGGCGCGATCGAGCGAGATGACGTCGGATACGCTGGCCGCCCCGACCGACGTCGTCGCAGCCGGCATCCGGGCGATGGGTGACGGCACCATCCTGGCCGCTACCGGCCAGACGCTCGCCACCGCCCTGGGCGGGCTGGGGCTTGGCCTCGGCATCGGCCTCGTCTTCGGCATCCTGCTCGGCATCTTCCCGATCGCCGACAAGCTGATGGAATTCTCGGTCGAGGCGTTCCGCCCGATCCCGTCCGTGGCGCTGCTGCCGATCGCCATGCTGGTCTTCGGCTTCGGCTATCGCATGGAAATCTCGATCGTCGCCTTCGGCACGATGTGGCCGATCCTGATCCTGACCCGGGCAGCCGTGGCCGGCATCGAGCCGCGCCTGCTGGAAGTCTCGCGCGTGCTGGGTCTCGGGCTGCTCGCTCGCGTCTTCAAGATCGTGCTGCCGGCCGCGCTGCCGCGCATCTTCGTCGCCTTCCGGCTCGCCGCCGGCGTCGCGCTGATCGTCGCCGTGACCGTCGAGATCGCGGCCAATCCGCTCGGGCTCGGCTATGCGATCATGAGCGCGCAGCAATCGCTCGACCCCGCCCTGATGTTCGCGCTGCTGGTCTGGATCGGCCTGATCGGCTGGGTCCTGAACTGGGCGCTGGTCTGGGCGCAAGGCCGCCTGTTCGGCCGTGCCGCGATCGTCGAGGCCGCGCCATGAAGCCCGCGCGCCTCGCCTGGTTTGCCGGCTCGCTGATCGTCGGCGCCCTGATCATCCTGGGCTGGCAATGGATCGCCGATGCCAAGCTGGTCTCGCCGGTCTTCCTGCCCGGCCCCGATCGCGCCTGGGCCGCGCTGGTCCGCGGTTTCGCCAGCGGCACGCTGGAAGAAAAGCTGCTCGGCACGGTCGAGCGCATGGTCTATGGCTGGCTGCTCGCCTCGCTCGTTGGCGTAGCACTCGGCGCGCTGATCGGCATCTCGGCCGTGGCGCGGGCCTATCTCGCCCCGATGCTCGAATTCCTGCGGCCGCTGCCGGCCTCGGCGATCATTCCGGTGGCGATCGCCCTGCTCGGCCTGTCCGAGGGCATGGTGCTGACGGTGATCGCCTTCGGGGCGTTGTGGCCGATGCTGCTTGCCACCATCCACGGCTTTGCCGCGGTCGAGCCGCGCCTCTACGAGGTTTCGCGGGCCCTGGGCTTGAGCCGCTGGTCGGTCATCTGGAAGATCGCGCTGCCTTCGGCGATGCCCGACATCCTGTCGGGCATGCGGCTTGGCCTGACCATCGCGCTGATCCTGGCCGTGGTCGGCGAGATGCTGGCCAGCCGCGACGGCCTCGGCCTGTGGATCCTGCTCGCGGCCCGATCGTTCCGGGCGCCGGATCTGTTTGCCGGCGTCATCGTGCTGGGCCTGCTCGGTTTCGTCAGCGCAATGATCCTGACCGTGATCGAGCACCGCCTGCTGCGCTGGCGCGCCACCCGTTAAAAACCATCAGGAGGGAAACATCATGAGCGAGGCACCTCGCCGCATCGTCACCGGCCATGCGTCGGACGGCCGATCGGTCGTCGCCCGCGACGAACGCCTGACGGCGATCGTCAACCCGACCGTCGGCGTCTCGTTCTTCGAGGTCTGGAATACCCAAGCCATGCCGGTGCCGGTCGACAATGCCGCCGGCCCGCCCGAGCGGCCGCTGCAGATCGCGCCGAACCCGCATGGCTCGGTGATTCGTGTCGTCGAATTCCCGCCCGAGGACGAACGGACCCGCGATCTCACCGGCGAGGCGGCCAAGGCTGCCTTCGCCCAGATGGGCAACGCCCACGATTCGACCTGGAACAAGGCGAGCCCGCATCCGCTGATGCACCGCACCGAGACCCTCGATTACGGCATCGTGCTGGAAGGCGAGATCCACCTGGTCCTGACCGATTCGGAAACGAAGCTCGGGCCCGGCGACATCGTCGTGCAGCGCGGCACCGACCATGCCTGGGCCAACCGGTCGGACAAGGTGGCGCGCATGGCCTTCATTCTGCTGGACGGCAGCTTTGATCCTGCGCTCAAATCACTGATCAAGGATCACTGATTCCCGGAGCATTGCCTGCATGACCGACACGCCAGACTTGTTGTGGCGCCCTGAGCCTGAGCGCATCGAGCGCTCGCAGATCAAGCGTTTCATCGACTGGCTGTCGGCCAACCGGGGGTTGCAGTTCGCCGATTACGACGCGCTGTGGCAGTGGTCGGTCAAGGACGTCGACGCCTTCTGGGGCGCGGCGTGGGATTTCTTCGGCGTGGTTTCGGCCAACGGCTATCGCGACGTGCTGGCCGAGCGGCGGATGCCCGGTGCGGTCTGGTTTCCGGGCGCGGAACTCAACTACGTCGACCAGGTCTTCCGCCATGCGACCGCGGCCCGGCCTGCCATTCTGCATGCCTCGGAAACCCGTGACGTTCAGGCCTTGTCCTGGGCCGATTTCGAGGACCAGGTCGCGTCCGTCGCCGCCCATCTGAAGGCCCGTGGCATCAAGCGGGGCGACCGGGTCGTCGCCTACGCGCCGAACGTGCCCGAAACCATCGTCGCCTTCCTGGCGGTGGCCTCGCTCGGGGCCGTCTGGTCGGTCTGTGCGCCCGACATGGGTGTCCAGGCGGTGCTGGACCGTTTCCGCCAGATCGAGCCGGTGGCGCTGTTCGCCGTCGCTTCCTGCGATTACGGCGGCAAGCATCACGACAAGACCGAGGTGCTGACCGCGCTGATCGAGGATTTGCCCAGCCTGCGCGACCTGATCCTGCTGCCGGCGCCGGGGCAGGCGCCCGCCGCGGCCGGCCGGCTCGACGTGGCGGGCTGGGCCGAGATCGTTGCCAGGCCGGCAACGCTCGACGTGACCAGGGTGCCGTTCGACCATCCGCTGTGGATCGTCTACTCGTCAGGCACCACCGGCCTGCCCAAGCCGATCGTGCATGGCCATGGCGGCGTCATCCTCGAAAACATGAAGATGGGCAGCCTGCACAACGATGTCGGCCCCGAGGACGTGTTCCACTGGTACTCGTCGACCGGCTGGATCATGTGGAACGCGCAGGTAGCCGGCCTCCTGGCCGGCGCCACCATCGCCATCTACGACGGCAGTCCGGGCTGGCCGGATTGGGGCGTGCTGTGGCGCTTTGCCGGCAAGGTCCGCGCCACGTTCTTCGGTTGCGGCGCGGCGTTCTTCGCCGCCTGCCAGAAGGCCGGCATCGTGCCGCGCGAACAGGCCGACCTGTCGGCGGTGCGCTCGATCGGTTCGACCGGCTCGCCGCTGTCGGAAGACAGCTACAAGTGGATCTACGACCAGTTCCCGCCCCATGTCTGGCTGGCGCCGATCTCGGGCGGCACCGATTTCGCCGGCGCCTTCGTCGCCGGCACCGTGCTCAAGCCGGTCTATGCCGGCGAGATGCAGGTGCGCTGCCTGGGGGCGGCGATCGCCGCCTTCGATGACCTGGGCAAGCCGCTGACCGACGAGGTCGGCGAACTGGTCTGCACCGAACCGATGCCGTCGATGCCGCTGTACCTGTGGAACGATGTCGACGGCGAACGCTACCGCACCAGCTATTTCGACATGTATCCCGGCATCTGGCGCCACGGCGACTGGCTGCGCATCACCCCGCGCGGCGGCGCGGTCATCTATGGCCGGTCGGATGCCACGATCAACCGGCTGGGGCTGCGGCTCGGCACCGCCGAGATCTATCGGGCGGTCGAGGAATTGCCCGAGGTGCTCGACAGCATGGTGGTCGACCTCGAATTCCTTGGCCGCGACTCGTTCATGCCGCTGTTCGTCGTGCTGCGCCCGGGCCTGACCCTCGACGAGGCGCTGAAGCAGCGCATCAACGATGCGATCCGCCACGCCGTCTCGGCCCGCTTCGTGCCCAACGACATCCTGCAGGTGGCCGAGGTGCCGCGCACGCTGTCGGGCAAGAAACTCGAGGTGCCGGTCAAGAAGATCCTGCTGGGCCAGGCACCCGACAAGGTCGCCAATCCCGGCGCGCTGGCTAATCCGGGCGCGCTGGCCTGGTACGCCGATTACGCCCGTCAGTTGAACGGTTGACCATGTCCGATCGCGCCGCCGCCCTTGCTGCCACCGCCGACTGGTTCGACCAGGGTCATTTCCTGGTCGAACTCGGCCGCCGCGTCGCCCACCGCACCGAAAGCCAGGAGGCGACCAGCGGCCCGGCGCTCCGCGCCTACCTGACCGAGGAAATCTGCCCCAGCATCGAGAAGTTCGGCTTCGCCTGGGATATCCATCCCAATCCCGATCCGCGCCACGGGCCGTTCCTGATCGCCCGCCGCATCGAGGATGCCGCCTTGCCGACCGTGCTGATCTATGGGCATGGCGACGTGGTGCGCGGTTACGACGCGCAATGGAAGGATGGGCTGTCGCCCTGGGCCGTCACCGTGGTCGGCGACCGCTGGTACGGCCGCGGCACCGCCGACAACAAGGGCCAGCACTCGATCAACCTGGCCGCGCTCGAGCGGGTGATCGAGCAGCGCGGGCATCTCGGCTTCAACGTCAAGCTCCTGATCGAGATGGGCGAGGAGGCGGGCTCGCCCGGGCTGCACGAGATCTGCCGCGCCCACGGCGAGGCGCTGGCGGCCGACGTGCTGATCGCCTCGGACGGTCCGCGGCTGAAGGCCGAGCAGCCGACGCTGTTCCTGGGTTCGCGCGGCGCCGTCAACTGGGACCTCGTGGTCGACCTGCGCGACGGCGGCCATCATTCCGGCAACTGGGGCGGCCTGCTGGCCAATCCCGGCACCATCCTGTCGCATGCCATCGCCAGCATGGTCGATGCCCGCGGGCGCATTCTGGTCGACGGCCTGCGCCCGCCGCCGATCCCCAATTCGGTACGCCTGGCGCTGGAGCCGATCGAACCGGGCGAGCCGACCGGCCCTGCGATCGACCCGGAATGGGGCGAGCCCGGCCTGACCCCGGCCGAGCGGGTGTTCGGCTGGAACGCGCTGGAGGTGCTGGCCTATCGCACCGGCAATCCGGACAATCCGGTCAATGCCATCCCGCCCAAGGCATCGGCCCATATGCAGCTGCGCTTCGTCGTCGGCACCGATTGGGAAAATCTCGAGGGCACCCTGCGCGCCCATCTCGACCGCCACGGCTTCCATCAGGTCAAGGTGGTGATGGCCGACGAGCCGGTGATGCGGGCCACCCGCCTCGATCCCGACATGCCCTGGGTGCGCTGGGCGGTCGCCTCGATGGAGCGCTCGACGGCCAAGGCGCCGGCCGTGCTGCCCAATCTCGGCGGCTCGCTGCCCAACGACTGCTTTGCCGAGATCCTCGGGCTACCGACGCTCTGGGTGCCGCATTCCTATCCCGCCTGCTCGCAGCATGCGCCCAACGAACACATGCTGGCCCCGGTGGTGCGCGAAGGCCTGCAGATCATGACCGGCCTGTTCTGGGACCTGGGCGAGCAGGGCATTCCGCGGTAAGGCGCCGATCGCCGGATTACGATTGGGAATTTAAGCCGATGCGTCCACTTCCGCCGCCGCCGCGATCATCGCGCCGGAGAGCAGGGTATAGGCGCGGGTCCAGGCCCCGCGCAGCTCGGGCGTGAACGCCTCGCCCAGGCCGGACTGGAGCGTATCGAGCAGCGCCTGGCCGACGGTCGCATAGTGCTGGGCGGTGACGCCATAGCCGACATGGCGGCGGGCCAATGCCTTGACGTCATCGAGGATGGTTTCCAGGCGGTTGAGTTGGGTGACGACGAGGGTGAGTGCCCCCATCAGCTTGATGCCCTGCGATCGCAGGTCGCCGCGGAACAGCGGCTTCAGTGCGGGGTCGATGGTGAACAGGCGGTCGTAGAAGGCCGCGGCGACGGCTTCCTTGTTCGGCGCCACCAGTGTGAAGCTTTGCTGGACCAGCGCAATGTCCTGCGGGGTCATGGCGGATCTCCCTATCCCAAGTCGATGCGATGGGGAGCATTCTGCCGACCGCCCGTTTCAGTCAGATATCGCCGTCTGTTTCAATTGTTTCAGAGAAACCCGGCGCGCTTCATCAACTGGAAGAAATCGCGATGCGCGGCCGCGATCTCGTCGGGATCGGACAGATGCGAGATCAGCGCGGTCTCGAAGTTCGGCTGTTTCAGCCGGGCGAGGACGCGAGAACGGGCCTGTTCGACCGCCTTGGAGCCAGGGGGCAGGGCGTCGGGCAGGCACAGCGCGATCAGCCGGGTGGCACGTTCCAGCAGCGTCGAGCTCTTGCCCTCGATCCGGGCGAGATCCTCGTCCTTGAACGAGGCGAGCAGGAGGTTTTCCAGATGGGTGTTCAGCTCGACCTTCGACAGGGTCGGCAGGTCGGACTGGTGGATCAGCCGGTGCAGGCCGGTGACGCGGCGCAGCCGCTCCTCGAAATCGGCATGGCTGCGGTCGTGGTCGTCGAGCGCGCGTAAGGATTTGATCGCGTCGCGCAACTGCTTGGTCAGCACTTCCGAGACGTCGGCGCGGATGCTGCTGTCGTTGAGCGCAAGCAGGAAGCGGGCACGCCGGCCGATGTCGACGAAGGCGCCGCAGAGCTGCTCGGTGGCTTCCTTCAGGCCGCCCGGCCCCGACTTGTTGATCATCAGGGCCAGCCGGCGCACCAGGCCTTCGGATACCAGATGACCGCCTACTATCGGGCGATCCAGCGGCACCAGCCGGTCGGCGAGGCCGTAGAATTCGCGATCCTCGTCGGCCGGCTTGTTCTTCGACAGGGGCGTCTTGATCGCCAGCTGCTGGCCGATGCGGTCGGCGATGGCGATCTGCGCGTCGGGCAGCCGGCCGGCCCCGATCAGCGCCGACAGACGCTCGACCAGCCGGCCGTTGGCGGCATCGCCCTGGCCCTGGCCGTAGCGCGCATCGCCGAAGGCGAGGTTTGCCAGGAATTGCAGCGAGCCGGCGAGGTTCGGGCGGTTGCCGGGTAACTGCTCGATGAACTTGATGTCGGAGAGCAGGTCGGTGAAGAAATCGTCGAGCGGGGCGATGTCGGCGCTTTCAGCCTTCTCGGCCCAGCCGATCAGGCTGCCGAGCTTGTCCCAGCCCATGCGCGACTTGGTGATCTGGCGGGCGATGCCGACGCGGATCAGGAAATTCCGTTCGGCGGGATCGTCGCTCAAACCCGCGGCACCCGCGACCAGCGCGTCGTAGCCGTCGGTCTCGATCGAGGGCAACGCCTTGTCCTCGACCCCGCGGGCGCGTTCGGCCAGCGCCTCGGTCAGGCCGAACAGCCGCTCGCGCAATTCCTTGCTGCGGTTCTGGTCGCCCTTGGCCTGCAGCGAGGCGACGCGGAATACGGCGGTGTTGACCAGGTCGCCGGCATCCATCACCCGCTTCATCTCGGTCGCCGAATGCAGCGTCTCGATCGGGGTGGCGCCGACGGCAGCAACGTAGTTCTTGAACAGGCGGGACAGCGTGCGGCGGGCCGGATAGGCATAGAAGTCCCCGATCGAGCTGCAACTCGGTGCAGACTCGATGGCGGCGACGGTGATCCGGCTGGTCGCGTTCATACTCCCCACGCCTTGCGTGAACATTCGTGCAGGGAGAGGTTTACCCGACGGTTACAGCGATGGAAAGCCCCCTGGGCTGATTCGCCTTACCCTGGTAACGACAGGGTGAACGACGCCCCGGGTCCTTCAGCAGCGTCCAGCATCAGCCGGCCGCCATGCGCTTCGGCGATCGCGGCCGCGACGGCCAGCCCGATTCCGCTGCCGCTGCCGAGCGGTTTCGTCGTGAAGAATGCCTCGAAAATCCGCTGGCGCAGGGCCGGCGGCACGCCCGGTCCATTATCGGCGACGGTCAGGGTAATCTGGCCCGTTTCGGCCGCGGTGACCAGCCGCAGGCGCCGGGGGGCTGCAACCTCGCCGAGCGCGGCGCGGGCGTTCAGCACCAGATTGAGCACGACCTGGCCAAGCTGGCCCTCGTCGCCCCGAATCGTCGGCAGATCGGCGGCCAGAACGAGATCGAGGGTGATGTCGCTGCCGCGCAGTTCGTCGGTGACGAGGTCGAGCGTGCCTTCGACCAGGCGGTTCAGGTCGAGATCGACATGCTCGGGCGGCCGCTGGCGGGCAAGGCCCAGGAACGTGCGCAGGATCCGGCCGCAGCGTTCCGCCGCCAGCCGGATCTTTTCCGCCTGACGGTGCAGCGCGCCGTCGGCGGCGGTTTCCTCCAGCAGCCGGGCGCGGCCGACCACGACGGAAAGCGGGTTGTTCAGCTCATGGGCGACGCCGGTGACCAGCGCCCCGAGGGTGGCGAGCTTGTCGTTGCGGTAGAGCTTCTCGCGCTGGCGGGCGATCTCGGCCGCCGCCGCGCGCTGCCCGGTCAGGTCGCGCAGGTAGGCGGTGAACAGCCGGCGTTCGCCGAGCGAGACCTCGGCCAAGGTCAGCTCGACCGGAAACAGCCGGCCGTCGGCCCGCCGCGCCTCGATCTCGATGCGCCGGCCCATCATCGTCGAGCGGCCCTCGCGCAGGTAGCGGGCAAAGCCGTTGCGATGGGCCTGGCGCAGATGGATCGGCACGATCAGGTCGTCGATGCGGCGGCCGAGCACGTCGCGGCGGCGATAGCCGAAGACCTGCTCGGCCGCCGGGTTGAATTCGACGACCCGGCCGCCGTCGTCGATGGCGATGATGCAGTCGAGCGCCTTTTCGATCAGCGCCGAGGTCATCCGCTCGTTCTCGACCTGCTCGGTCACGTCCTGGACGAAGGCGTAGATGTCCGGCGAGCCGGGCACGGCCGCGTGATGCCAGAGGACGTAGCGGTCGCCGCCGGGAAAATGCAGCCAGCCGGTCCAGTAGGCGGCCTCGCCGGCCAGCGCGCGCTCGGCCAGCGGGCCGAGCTGCAGATGCGCCTCGTAGCCCAGCATCTCGGCAACGGTGCGGCCGACGATCGCCTCGGCCGGATGGCCCAGCAGCAGGGCGTAGGCGGCATTGACGGCGACA
>JAEYTW010000228.1 GCA_023433835.1 Pseudomonadota bacterium
GCGCGCGGCGGCGGGGGCGCGCCCCCCCGATCGTCGGCTTACTTCTCGCGCACCAGCCCGCGCAGCATGCGGATGATGCCGGAGAAGTCGACGGCACCCTGCCCGCCCGAGGCGAACTCCGAATACAGCGCCGAGGCTTCGGCCCCCAGCGGCGTGGTGGCGCCGACCTGGGCCACCGCCTCCTGCGCCAGGCGCAGGTCCTTCAGCATCATGTCGGCGGTGAAGCCGGGCTGGTAATCGCGGTTGGCCGGCGAGGTCGGCACCGGGCCGGGCACCGGGCAGTACGTGGTGAGCGACCAGGACTGGCCCGATGACTTCGACGAGATGTCGAACAGCTTCTGCGGGTCGAGGCCCAGCTTTTCGGCCAGCACGAAGGCTTCGCAGGTGCCGATCATGGTGATGCCGAGCAGCATGTTGTTGCAGATCTTGGCCGCCTGGCCATTGCCCGCGCCGCCGGCATGCACGATGGTCTTGCCCATCTGGTCGAGATAGGGCTTGGCCGCCGCGAAAGCCGCATCGGACCCGCCGACCATGAAGGTCAGGGTGCCGGCCTCGGCCCCGCCGGTGCCGCCCGACACCGGCGCGTCGACCATCAGCCGGCCCGCCGCCTCGGCGGCCGCGATCACCTCGCGCGCGGTCTTGACGTCGATGGTCGACGAATCGATCAGCAATGCGCCGGGCCTGGACGCCGCCAGCACGCCGCCTTCGCCGAGATAGACCGAACGGACATGCTTGCCGGCCGGCAGCATCGTCACCACCACGTCGGCACCCGCCACGGCCTGAGCCGGCGAAGCCGCCGCCGTGGCGCCTGCCGCCGTCACCTTGTCGACATTGGCCGCCACCAGGTCGAACACCGTCACCGCATGGCCGGCCTTGACCAGGTTGCGGGCCATCGGCCCGCCCATGTTGCCGACCCCGATGAATGCGATCGTCGCCATTTCCCGTTTCCTCTTCCCTCAGTTCAGCTCAAGTTCGTCGCCGGGCTTCGGCGCGAAATGCCTTGCAATCATGTCCTCGGTGACACCGTCGAGGCCCGGCGGCTGCCACTTCGGCGCATGATCCTTATCGATGATCACGGCGCGCACCCCCTCGTAGAAATCCTGGGTCTCGGGGATGCGGCTGGCCATCCGCCATTCCATCCGCATGCACTCGTCGAACGACAGCGCCCGCCCCTCGCGGATCTGGCGCAGGGTCAGCTTCAGCGAGAACGGCGACTTGTGCTTCAGGGTTTCGAGCGTCTCGGTCGCGAAGGGCGAGCCGTCGGCCTGCAGTGCGGCAAAGATGCCTTCGACGGTGTCGGCGGCGAACAGCCGGTCGATCGCTCCCTGCAGCTCGGCCAGCGGTGCCGGGCCGGCATCGGTGGCAAAGCCCTTCAGCACGGCGTCGACATCGGTGCATTCGGCCAGGGCTGCTTCCAGGGCATCCATGCGGTCGCGGGTGACATGGTGGGTGCCGTAGCCGGCATGCATCACGTCGGCCGCCTTCAGCCGCGCGCCGGTCAGGCCAAGATAGATGCCGATTTCGCCGGGCATGCGCGACAGCACGTAGGAGCCGCCGACATCGGGGAACAGACCGATACCGGTCTCGGGCAGGGCGAACATCACGTATTCGTACACGACCCGATGGCTGCCATGGGCCGAGACGCCGACGCCGCCGCCCATCGAGATGCCGTCGACCAGGGCCACATAGGGTTTGGGATAGTGCTTGATCAGCCCGTTCAGCCGGTATTCGTCGCGCCAGAAATGGAACGGGTAGTCCGACGACTTGTCGGCCAGGCGGCGGATGTCGCCGCCGGCGCAGAACGCCTTCTCGCCGGCGCCGCGCACGACCACGGCGCGCACCGCGTCGTCGGTGGCCCAGGCGCGCATCTGTGCCTCGATCGCGTGGCACATGTCGAGGGTCAGGGCGTTCAGGGCCTTTGGCCGGTTCAGGACGATCTTGCCGATCCCGCCAACGCGCGAGACCAGGACTTCGGCTTGGTCGGACATGATTACCCCAGGTTGGCGCCGGCCAGCAGCCGGCGGGCGATGATGACGCGCATGATTTCGTTGGTGCCTTCGAGGATCTGATGCACCCGGGCATCGCGCAGGTGGCGCTCGACCGGGTAGTCCTTGAGATAGCCGTAGCCGCCATGCAGCTGCAACGCATCGTTGCAGACGTCGAAGCCGACATCGGTGGCGAAGCGCTTGGCCATCGCGCAAAACATCGTCGCCTCGGGGTCGCGGGCGTCGAGCTTGGCGGCAGCCTGGCGGATCATCAGCCGCGCGGCCTCCAGCTCGGTCGCCATGTCGGCCAGGCGGAACTGGGTCGCCTGGAAGCCCGAGATCGGCTGGCCGAACTGCTGGCGGGTGGCGACATACTCGCGCACCTGGGCCAGCGCGGCCTTGGCCGCGCCGAGCGAGCAGGCGCCGATATTGATGCGCCCGCCGTCCAGGCCGGCCATCGCAATCTTGAAGCCGTCGCCCTCGGCGCCGACGATGTTGGTCACCGGCACGCGGCAATCCTCGAAGATCACCATCGCGGTCGGCTGCGAATTCCAGCCGAGCTTGCGTTCCTGCGCCCCGAACGACAGCCCCGGGGTGCCGGCCTCGATGACCAGGCAGGAGATGCCCTTCGGCCCGTCGCCGCCGGTGCGCACCATCGCGACGTAAACGTCCGAGCGCCCGCCGCCGGAGATGAATGCCTTGGTGCCGTTCAGCACGTAATGATCGCCGTCGCGCACCGCGCGGGTGCGCAGGCTCGCCGCGTCCGACCCGGCCCCCGGCGCGGTCAGGCAATAGCTGGCGAAGCGCTTCATCGCGCAGAGATCGGGCAGGAAGCGGCGGCGCAGGTCATCGCCGCCGAAGCGGTCGATCATCCACGACGCCATGTTGTGGATCGAGATATAGGCCGCGGTCGAGGTGCAGCCGGCCGACAGTTCCTCGAAGATGATCGCGGCGTCGAGCCGCGATAGGCCGGATCCGCCGACCTCGTCGCGCACGTAGATGCCGCCGAAACCGAGCTCGGCCGCCTGGCGCAGCTCGGCCTCGGGGAAGATCTTGTCCTCGTCCCAGCGGGCGGCGTTGGGCGCGAAATGTTCGGTGGCGAAGCTGCGCGCGGTTTCCTGAAAGGCGCGCTGATCCTCTGACAGCGAGAAATCCATGGTTCTTTTTCCTCCCGGCCCGGACTGCGGGGCCTCGATCCGGCGACCAGACTAGCAACGACCCGGCCATAGACGGAAGCTGCCCAAATCAATCCGTCGCATTGAATTTCTCTATCGAGCAGCGACAAAGTGATACTTGCGTTCGCTCGGCCCCCGGTGTTTGGTGCGGCCGCCAGCAATGTTGCGAGGTTCCTCGATGACCGGCCAGCCTTTTTCCGCCGCCTATCCCGCCACCCGGCCGCGCCGCAACCGGCGCACCGACTGGTCGCGCCGGATGGTTGCCGAGAACACGCTGTCGCCGGCGGACTTGATCTGGCCGGTATTCGTCCATGACGGCCGGGGGAGCATCCAGATCCCGTCGATGCCCGGCGTCGAGCGCCTGTCGCTCGACCTGCTGGTGGA
>JAEYTW010000256.1 GCA_023433835.1 Pseudomonadota bacterium
GGTGGCCCCGGCCTGGCGGGGCAGGGCGATCGGCCCGACCTGGCCGGCCTGCGCCGCCGGCGGCCCCTCGCCGCCCGCATCCGCACGATCAGCAGCCGGCACCACGGCCGGTCCGTCAGACGGTGCGACGGTCTGCGCGCTGGTTATGCGCGGGCGCCAGCTGGAGGACAACCAGATTTCCGCCTGGGAGGAGGGTAGGGCATGACGATGATCACGGCAGCGCCGCGCGCAATGGCGCTGGTCGCCATCACCATATCCTCCAGCGATAGCCTGGCCGGCGGCCACTTCGATGGCGTCGGTTTGAAGGTCTCGGCCGGGGCGGGCGCCGGCGCGCTATGGCAGCTCGGGCGGCGGCACCATGTCTTTGGTCCGCCGGCCAGCGCCAGCCGTTGGTGACGCGCGACGATGGCCAGCATCATCGACGACCTCATTCGCGATGCCACCAACGATACCGTCGCGCTGACCTCGCTTCTGCGTCGGGTCAAAGTCGCGGCAACCCTGCTCGAGCTTTCCTCGATCGAGGCCTGGGTGGAGAATGAGCTGCACGGCTACAAGAGCGATGTACCGGCCTACCGCAAGGTGTCGGGCTCGCCGGCCCAATGGCATCCGTACCTAGAACGATGGGTGCCGATCAGCGGCAACACCGACTTCATGAGGCAGTGTCCCATCAGAGATTCGATTGCAGCCTTGGAGCAACAGCTGCGCTCAGGCTCAACGTCGTTGATCCTTGAGTTTTCTGGCGCGCAGGGCGCGAAAATTGACAAGCTGATGGAGGTCGGCTGGGGCCGCTACGGCTTGATCATCATGACGAGCCGGCATGCCGCGATTCTCGACAACGTCCGCAACCTGGTACTGGATTGGGTTTTGGCCCTGAAGAACTCGGGCGTTGTCGGCAGCGAATTCGACTTCACCGAAAACGAAAAGGCGCGAGCGATGGTCGTGATCAACAATAGCGGCTCGATGGTCGGCGCGATCGGCGTCGGCAACAGCACCGGCAACGTCGAGATCGGCACGCTGAATTTTGAGCTGGCGGCCAAGGTCGTCGCGGACACCCGGCAACACCTGCCCGTCCTCGTGGCGGGAGGAGTCGACGAGGCGCGGCTGCGCGCCGTGCTCGATCGGGCGGACCAGGCTCTCGCCGCGGCGAAACCCGATCAAGGCACGATACGCTCGGTTCTCAACGACCTGAAGTCCGTCGCGATCAACGCGGCCGGCAGCGTGGTCGGCGCCGGGGTGATCACGATGCTGAACCAGGTGCTCGGCACCGGCGTACCCGCCCCGTAGGCTGGCCGATCGCCGCATCTCATCGGCCTCGGGTCCCGGGACGAGGTCGGTATGTCCCCTGGAAGTGGAGCTTCCCCAATGACGGATCCCAACGAGCTGCCGCCCTCGATCGACCGCTCGACGGTTCCGATCCTGGGGCAGATCCACCGCAATGACGAAGGCACGACGCCGAGCAGCTCGGACGAGGCGCATCGCCGCCTCGTGACGATTGTCGGCGATATCGGCCGCCAGATGCAGGCGCAGGGTGGTCGGGGCCCGTGGAGCACCGGTGAGCGCATCGCCGGCGCGCTGCTGGCGGACGAGATCATGTGGCTCCCGGCAGGGGATACCGTGGCAGCATCGATCGACCGCCTTGGCCCTGCCTGGCTGACCGCCTTGGTCGCAGCCGATCTACGGCGCCAGAGTAGCGCCAGCGGCGCGCCTGGGCCCATGCCCGGGGCCCCAGGACGGAGACACGGCTGATGGCTCGGTGGGTCGACAACGCGCTCGTCTCCGAGCGGGCGCTGAGCACCGCCGCGGCGGTACTAGGCCCGCTGTCCGACGCGGCCGCGGCCCTGGTCGAACTCCGACGCCGGCGAGATCTCGGCCGCGATTCCGTCTGCCTGCTGCGCGGCACGCAGTATCGGCTTGAGGATCGCAACCCGGGCGACGACGCCGGCGCGCCGCTCGCCGTCTGGAAGATCGATGGCGTCGGCCGGCGGTTGCGGGAAGTGCGGGAGGATTGCCTGGCTGATAGCGCCGCGACGCTGCGTCGCTTCGCCAGCAGCGATCCCGGCGATATCGATGTCGGGATCCGCACGCGGCATGGCCAGCTGCTGGTCGCCTATGAAGCCGAGCGTCATGTCGATCTGCACTATCCCAGATGGACCTTGCAGCTTTGCCTGACGGCCGGCCGTCTCCACCAAGTTAGCAGCGACAGATGGTGCGCGCCGATCGTGCCAGGCGACCTCCTGTTGCTCGACGTCCACCGGGAGCATGGCTTGCACTGGACCGGCAAGCGCACCGCCCGGGCGCGCGGCCGGCGCCGGCCCTATGTGGCCCTTACCTGGGATATGTCGGATCGCCCTGGCGCGGCGGATATCGACGCCATCCTAGCCCCGCTGTTCCCAGCGGCAGGCAACCGCCTCGACTTGGTGCTGCGCGAGCTTGCCACCATGGGCGCGTGCCGAGAAACCGCGTCTGCAGAGAGATCGAGCTGATGGAACCGACCAACCCGACGACGCCGTCCCGACCGGCCCTGGTCGAGGAGCCGATGAAGCGGCAAATCAGCTGCGGCGACTGCGGCGCGGTCGCCGAGGAAGACGAACCTGCCGTGGATGTGCCGCCGACCTGCAACGCTTGCGGTTCGGCCAATTGTACGGCGGTCATCATTGCGACGACCGTATTCACTATTCGGGATCGAGTGGAAGGCTGGCATCTAACCCCCAACAGACGGAGCAAGAAAAAGGCGGCAGAGCATTTCATTCTCGGGGCTGAGATCCGGCGATCGACCGGCGAGTTTGTTGAGAAGATCAGGCACATCGACCGCGAGAATGATCACTATTTCGAGAAGGTCACCGACGAGGCCGGCGTCGTGCTGCATCATGTCGATGAACCGCTATCCGAGCATTGGGGGCATGGCTCGGCGAAGTTTAAGAAGGAAAAGAGGAAAGGCGCGCCGTGAAAACGTTGAACGATAGCTCGATGATCCCCCAGCAGGCGGGGCCGACAGCCAAGGTCGATCGAGCCGTGCCGCAGGCCGTCGTGTTGCTGGAGCGCGCCGGGCTGCAGACGATCGCGGAAACCGCCAGCGCGATCGCCGGCCAGGACATCCATCACCGGCGCTTTGCAGAACCGAATGTTCGAACTGCCCTCGATCGGCTGGATGCCGCCGGCCTGGTGCGCGACGACGGGTTTCTGGCGGGCAAGGCGGCCTCGGTGGGCACCGAGGCCGGCCGGCGACAGGTCAGCGACGCGCGATGAAAAACGATCCCGAGATCGCGGCGCTATCGCCCGAACCCCAGGCCGAGACCTTGCCCGTTGCCCAGGGTTCCGCCGACCAGCTCGCCCATCTGCAGACCCTGGCCGACAAAGCCCGCGAATACATGCGTCAGGCCAATTCGGCCTTGACCCTCGACGCGTACCAGTCTGATTGGGATCATTACCGCGATTGGTGTATCTCGCAGGACCTGGCGCCGCTGCCGGCCGACCCGGCGGTGATCGGCCTCTACCTCACTGCCTGCATCACCCCAGCGCCGGGCCAGGCGCAGGGCCTGGCCGTCTCGACCATTGAGAGGCGGCTGTCGGGGCTCGCCTGGCACTTTCGCCAACATGGCTACGAGCTCGATCGGCAGGATCCGCGGGTGGGCAAGGTGCTGAGCGGTATCCGGCATGTGCATTGGCAGCCGCCGGCCCAGAAGGAGCCCGTGCTGGCGACCGACGTCATGGCGATGCTCGACCAGCTCGGCCGAGATCTCCGGGGCCTGCGCGACCGCGCGATCCTGCTCGTCGGCTTCGCCGGAGGCATGCGACGCAGCGAGATCGTTGGTCTCGATGTCGGGCCCAAGCAGACGGACGACGGCAAGGGATGGGGTGACGTGTCCGCGGAAGGCCTGTTGCTGCATGTCTACGGCAAAGGGCGGAAGCTGCGCCAGGTCGAAATTGGCCGCGGCTCGAGCGACCAGACCTGTCCGGTTTTTGCCTACGAGACTTGGCTGCGGCTCGGCCGGATCGCCCATGGCCCTGTGTTCCGGCGGATAGCCCAGGACGGCGTAACGGTGATGCCCGATCGGCTAGGCGGGCATCATGTGGCGCGGCTCGTGAAAGCCACTGCCC
>JAEYTW010000377.1 GCA_023433835.1 Pseudomonadota bacterium
CTTGAAGAGAAGGATGGCGGCGTCCAGCTCTGCGGAGCGGGTTTTTCGGAGCGGACGGAGAATGGGTCGGCGCGCGGCGGCACGCTGGTCGCAGCCGCGGCCGGCGACGGCTTCGGCGCCCAGGAGCCAGCCTCGGAGAATGGCTTCGGCGCCGGGGGAGCGGGCGCCGCAATCGGCTGAGACGCAGGTTGCGTCGGGGTCGCAGCCGGCGCGGGAGACGCCGGCGGCGGTGCCGGCGGCGCGATGACGACCGGCTTGATTTCGGGCCGGGCGCGCAGCGAAGCGAAGACGTTTTCGAGTTCGGCCAGCGGGTCCGATTCCGCGGCGCGCATCGGCTTGGCCGGCGTATGCTCCGATTCGATCTGGGCGATCGCCTCCTCGAGCGAACGCTTCTGACGCTCCGAGATCGCGGCCGGCGGCGGCGGATCGATTCCCGCGAGCTTGGCGGCGATGGCCGAACGGGCCTTGTCGTATACTTTCGCCCGCATTTCCGGCGTGGTCGTCGGCCCGAGGCCTTCGATCGTCTTTCTCAGAACAGCAACGAAATCCGCCATGCTTTCTTTCCTGGCCCGCCCGCCCGCCAGGCCCTGGAGGCCCGGCCGCGCGGGGTGGCAAAACTAGTCTTGAAACGGGTCCGTCACAAGTATGGTGTCGTCCCGTTCGGGGCTCGTCGACAGCAGCGCAACCGGCGCCCCGATCAGTTCCTCGATGTACCGCACATACTTCACCGCCTGCGCCGGCAAGTCGTTCCAGCTCCGCGCGCCCTTCGTCGTGCCCGGCCAGCCCTCGAGCGTCACGTAGACCGGTTCGACCCTCGCCTGCGCACCCTGGCTCGCGGGCAGATAGTCGATCGGCTCGCCGTCCAGCCGGTAGCCCGTGCAGACCTGGATCTCGTCGAGCCCGTCCAGCACGTCGAGCTTGGTCAGGGCGATGCCGTTGATGCCGTTCAGCGCCACCGCCTGCCGCACAAGCACGGCATCGAACCAGCCGCAACGACGCTTACGCCCTGTAACTGTGCCGAATTCATGACCGCGCGTGCCGAGGAACTCGCCGGTGGCGTTGTCCTGTTCGCTGGGGAACGGCCCCTCGCCGACCCGCGTGGTGTAGGCCTTGGTTATGCCGAGCACGTAGCCGATGGCGCCCGGCCCGACGCCGGAACCGGCCGCGGCCTGGCCGGCCACGGTGTTGGACGAGGTGACATAGGGATAGGTGCCGTGGTCGATGTCGAGCAGCGTGCCCTGGGCGCCTTCGAACAGGATGCGCGCGCCCTTTCGCCGGCGCTCGTCGAGCACCTTCCAGGTGCGGTCCATGAACGGCAGGATGGCGCCGGCGCCCGAGGTCAGCTCCTCCAGGATGGTCGCATGCGAGACCTCGTCATGGCCGAGTCCGCGCCGCAGCGCATTGTGGTGGGTGAGCAGCCGGTCGATCTTGGCCGGCAGCGTCTCCATGTCGGCCAGGTCCATCACCCGGATGGCGCGGCGGCCGACCTTGTCTTCGTAGGCCGGGCCGATGCCGCGCCGCGTCGTGCCGATCTTGGTGCCGGAATTGGAGGCGGCGTCCTCGCGGAAGCCGTCGAGTTCGCGATGCAGCGACAGGATCAGCGCCGTGTTCTCGGCGATCTTCAGTTC
Organism: Pseudomonadota bacterium; assembly: GCA_023433835.1. Taxonomy (GTDB): domain Bacteria; phylum Pseudomonadota; class Alphaproteobacteria; order Ferrovibrionales; family Ferrovibrionaceae; genus JAFKFH01. Next base: position 1,629 of record JAEYTW010000377.1, read on the forward strand.
TTCGGGCGTGACGACGACGCCGAGCCCGCGCAGCTTCTCCATTTCGGAGACGAAGGCGTGTGGATCGAACACGACGCCGTTGCCGATGATCGAGAGCTTGCCGCCGCGCACGACGCCCGAGGGCAGCAGCGACAGCTTGTAGACCTTGCCGTCGACGACCAGCGTATGGCCGGCATTGTGGCCGCCCTGGAAACGCACCACCACGTCCGCACGCTCCGACAGCCAGTCGACGATCTTGCCCTTGCCCTCGTCGCCCCACTGCGAGCCGACCACCACCACATTGGCCATCGAATCAATCCCTTGACGCAGGCGGCCAGGGCCGCCGGAAAAACAGGCTTCCTATAGCCGCAAGGTGCCGCGAGCGCGACCCTCTTTGCCCACGGCCGGGCCCCCAGGCCCAACATTTTCTGCCAGAGAAGGCATTTACCCTGCCGACCACGCGCCTTAGGTGCGGGTCACCGACCGGAAAGGCGCGTTCATGGACCGCAAGGCCTACATCCTGCTGTTGCTGACGACCCTCTTCTGGGGCGGCAACAACGTCGCCGGCAAGCTCGCCGTCGGCCACGTCTCGCCGATGATGCTGACCTGTTCGCGCTGGACGCTCGCCTGCGCGGTGCTGCTGGTCCTCGGCTGGCCGAAGCTCAAGGCCGACTGGCCGGTGGTCCGCCAGCGGCTGCCCTATCTCTTCGCCATGAGCGCCGCCGGCTTCGCGGTCTACAACCTCGCCCTCTACGGCGCCCTGGTCTACACCACCGCGATCAATGCCAGCATCGAGCAGGCGGGCATGCCTATGCTGATCTTCATCGCCAATTTCCTGCTGTTCAGGCTGCGCGTCAGCTGGGCGCAGATCCTTGCCTTCTTCATCTCGATCGCCGGCGTGGCCCTGACGGCGGCGCATGGCGAACTGGCGCGGCTGCTCGAGCTCGACGTCAATTTCGGCGATCCGCTGATCCTGCTCTCGATCATCGTCTATTCCGGCTACACCGTCGCCTTGCGTTTCCGCCCCGAGATCCACTGGATGAGCCTGATGATCGCGCTGACCGGCGGTGCGGCGCTGGCGTCCGCGCCTTTCGCCATCGGCGAGTTCCTCTACGGCGCGGGCATCGTGCCGGACCTGCAGGGCTGGGCGGTGATCGTCTACGCCGTGCTGTTCCCGTCGCTGCTGTCGCAGGTATTCTTCATCCGCGCGGTCGGGATGATCGGCGCCAACCGCGCCGGGCTGTTCATCAACCTGGTGCCGATCTTCGGCACGCTGCTGTCGGTTCTGGTGCTGCGCGAGACCTTCCACCTCTACCACGCGATCGCGATGGCCATGGTGCTGGGCGGCATTGCCATGGCCGAGGTGAGCAGCCGGCGAAACGAGCCGACCGGCCCCGCATGAGCGGAACCGGCCGGAGAGCTTAGGCCGCCGC
>JAEYTW010000310.1 GCA_023433835.1 Pseudomonadota bacterium
CCGGCCAGCGGCTCGCCCATCAGGGCGCCGCCCACCGCGCCGGCACCGGCGCCAAGCGCACCACCCGAGAGGGCACGGTCACCGGTGGTGTTGCCGCAGGCGGCAAGGCCAAGAGCTGATGAAAGAGCCAGGGCAATAACAACAGTCCGCTTCATGATCCGTCTCCATTGTTTATCTTCAGGTCCTGGACTCGGATATTTCGGAACTAGGCCGGCAGAGGGAGAAACCGGCGAAGTTGACTGTCCTCGTCCTTCGTGATACGACCTCCTAACGTCACTTCGGACGAAAACGTTCCGCCCCGGCTGGGGCAGGAATCGGTGCGGACGGCGCCCGTTTTTCGGAGATATCGGCCGGATTTCCGGCTGAACCCTTGGAATCGCTGGATAAATTCCAGCCCGAATTGAGCTCGCATCTGCTTCGCAGACCGGAAGTGCGGCCGGCTATCCGAAAGATGTCACAAGGTGGCCGGAAGAAACGTCAGTTTCCCGGCAGAACCAGGATCTCCGGCTTCTTGGGCAGCCGGGCGCGGGCCAGCACGATGCCGGCGGTTTCGGAATTGCGCACCGCATAGGTCTTGGCCGCCCGCTCGAGGAAACGGGCCAGCGTGTACTGGTTGAAGTAGTGCATCGGGATGATCAGCTGCGGCTTGATCTGCTCGATCACCGAAAACATGTCTTCCTGCGACAGGGTGTAGGAGCCGTCGACCGGCACCAGCAGGATGTCGACCTGGCCGAGCTGGCTGATCTGGGCGTCGGTCAGCAGGTGATGCAGATGGCCGAGATGGGCGATGCACAGATCGCCGACGGAAAAGACGAAGATCGAATTGCCGTTTTCGCGCGTATTGCCGCTCCAGTCCCGGACATTGGTCGGCACGTTGCGGATCTGGACGTCCTTGTAGCCGACGTCCCAGGCCGGCGCCCCCCGGCCCTCGTCCCAGCCGCGCAGCACGTATTTGATCTCGGCCTCGGGCGTCGGCGTGTAATGGGTTATGTGGGCATTGTTCATCGTGACGATGTCGGGGATGTCCTTCGGCCGCATTACCCCGTTGTAGTCGGTGACGATGGTGACGCCCTTGGGGCTTTCCAGCAGGAAGCTCGCATGGCCGAGGAAGGTGATGCCGACTTCCTCGGGCTTGAGGGCGGCCAGCATGAAGCGCGGCTCGGCCTGGGCGATCGGCCAGCAGACCAGCGCCCAGGCGGACGAGGCCTGCACGGCCAGCACGATGAACGCAAAAACGCCGCACAACGCCCGCACGAGACCCATGGTCCACCCCATCGTCTGCTGCAGTGCACAGTCTAAGGTCAGTCGGCACCGAAGGCCAAGCCCGGCCCGGACAACTTCAGGTGAGGTCGAGACGCCGCCTGGATGCCAGTGTCGGCAGGTCGACCCGGAAGGTGGTGCCGTCGGGGCTCGAATCGAAGCCGATCTGGCCATGCATCAGCTCGACCAGCCGCTTGGTGATGACGAGGCCGATGCCCACGCCCTCGATGCCGGACTGTTCGGCCCCCAGCCGGTTGAAGGCGACGAACAGGTCCTGCTGCTTGTCCGGCGGGATGCCGGGGCCCTGGTCGGTCACGGTGACGCGGCAATGGGCGGGGTCGAGGAGAATGACGTCGAGCGTCACCGCACCCTGCGGCCGGTTGTACTTGATCGCGTTGGAGACGAGGTTGATCAGCACCTGGCGCAGCCGCACCCGGTCGGCGCGCAGCACGGGCACGTTGGCGGCCGCCGTCCGGTTCAGGGTGATGCCGGCCTTGGCCGCGGCCGGGGCCATCAGGGTCACCACTTCCTTCAGCGCCTGGCCGAGATCGACGGGCTCGAGCTCGACGCGGATGGCGCCGGCCTCGATCTTGGACAGTTCCAGCACCTCATCCATCAGCCGCATCAGATGGGCGCCGGCCTCGTCGATATAGCCGAGATAGCGCAGCTGGCGATCGTTGGCGTCGAGCTTTTCGAGGAGCTGGGCGAAACCGAGAATGGCGTTCAGCGGCGTGCGCAGCTCATGGCTCATCCGCGACAGGAATTCCGATTTCGCGGCATTGGCCAGCCGCGCCTCCTCCTCGGCCCGCTTGACCTCGTCGATATCGGTGACGATCGCATCCCAGGAGACGCTGCCATCGGCATCGCGTTCGGGCCGCGCCTGCACGCGGCGCCAGCGAAGGCCCTCGCCCGCCCGCACGCGGCATTCCATGGCGAAGGCGACATGATCGCGCACCGCCTGCTCGATCCGCCGCAGGAGCCGCCGGCGATCGTCGGGCAGGATCGCGGCGAACAGCCGGCGCGGTTCGGCCTGCAGCACCGCCGGGGTGCAGCCGTAGAACTCGCGTGCCCGTTCGGACGCGTAGGTCATCCGCCTGGTGCCGGCGGATTCGATGCGGAATTGCAGCACCAGGCCGGGAATGTTGGCGATGGCGCGGCGGAAACGGTCCTCGGCGTCGCGCAGTTCGCCTTCCGCCGCCAACTGGTCGGTGACGTCGGCCAGCAGCCACAGCGTTTCGTCTTCCTGGCGCAGCACGACGAGTTCGCACAGCCGCCGCCCGCCATCCCGGCGCAGGATCGGAACGAGGCGCGGCTGGGCGCCCTCGGGCAGGGCGGCAAAGAAGCGTCGCGCCTCGCCGGCCCGCAGGCCGGCGATCGCGGCGAACCAGTCGTCGAGGGTGGTCAGTTCCTCGATCGCCCGTCCGGTCAGCGACACCACCGCCTTGTTGACGACTACGGCCTCGCCGCGGACCAGCACGGCGCCGGTCGGCAATTCCTCGATCAGGCGGCGCAGACGGCCGGTGGCCACCGCCAGGTCGGCCGCGGCATGGTCGCGGCGGCGCAGGCCGGCGATCCGCTCGGACATGTCGGCGACCTGCCACAAGGCGACCGCCGTGCCCAGAATGCCGACACTGAGCAAGCCCTGCTGCCAGCTCCCGGCGGCAAACAGGAACAGCAAGGCGACGAGACTGGCCAGGGCCATCAGCAGCGCCCCGCCGGCGACCGCGCGCGCCCGGTCGAGGCCGCGCGTCGCCTGCGCCCCCACCGTCGCCGCCTGTCCCTCGATCGCGTGGTCGGTCATGCCAGCATCCTTCGCGTTCGGGGCGCCAACTGCAACCGGAAAGCCGTCTTCCGTGTTGCCCGGATGGACGACTGCCGCCATACCAGCGCGGTCAGTTCTATTTTTTGTGCCAGTCCTTTTGTCGCTACGGAGGGCCCATGCCCCGCCTGACCAGGATCACGCCTGCAGACCATACTCATATGCCGTGGAAGAACGGCAAGGGCTCTACCGCCGAGATCGCGGTCCGCCGCCCGCCCGGCAACGACCGGTTCCTGTGGCGGCTGTCCAAGGCCCAGGTACCGGAGGACGGCCCGTTCTCGGACTTCTCCGGCTACGATCGCACGCTCGTGCTGATCGAGGGTACCAAGCTCGGCCTCGATTTCGGCGAGGGCCGCGCCGCCCGGCTCGAGGCGCCGTTCGCCCATGCCTCGTTCGCCGGGGACTGGCCGACGGTGGCCACGCTCGCCGCCGGGCCGGTCGCCGACCTCAACATCATGACCGACCGGGCGCGGGCCAGGCACAAGTTCACGCTGCTCACCGCCTCGACCGGCCAGAGCCACACGACCGAAGCGCCGACCGTCATCGTTCATGCCCTGTCCGAAGCAAGCGTCGCCACCCTCGGCTCGGGCGAGCGCGTCGTCCTGAACCCCGGCGACAGCCTGGTGCTGGAGCAGGAGGGGAACGACGAGATGACCGTGACGGTCACCTCGGACGCCGCTGCCGCCCAGGTCGGGTTGATCGAGATCAGCGCGATTTGACCTCCGAGGTCATGGCGGGGCGCCGGGCGCCCCGCCCCCGGATTTCCCTGTAACGCCCCCTTGCCCATCCGTGCGAGCTTAAGGGCCGGTCGGGTTCAGGAGAAACGATGGATATCAGGGGGATCGAGGAGCGGGCGCTGAATGCCTGGCCGGCGCTGACCAACATGATGATGGACGGCTGGGTGCTGCGCCTGTCGCGCGGCTATACCAAGCGCGCCAACTCGCTCAACGCCCTGGCGCCGGCGTCCGGCATCGCCGCGGCGCTGGATGCCGCCGAACCGGTCTACCGCGCCGCGGGCCAGCGCCCGATCGTGCGGCTGAGCCCGCTGATGCCGGACGGGGCCGATGC
>JAEYTW010000337.1 GCA_023433835.1 Pseudomonadota bacterium
ACCGAGGCGGCGGCGGACGTCGTAGGCGGTGACGATGCGGCCGCGCAGGTTCATGGCACCGGCGATCTCGGGGGGTGCCAGCGGGAGGCGGGTGATCTTCTGCGGCCCCAGCACGTCCTGGACGGACGCGACGGGAATGCCGAAGCGCTGGCCGGCGATCGTCAGCGTCAGATAGTCGGCCGAGCCGCTGCCGGCGACGGCGATGGCACCGGACATGGTTGCAACGATTGCGTTGGCCATTACGCGTTCCCCCCGCCGGACAGGATCTGGGCCAGGCTGCTGAGCAGCGCGCCCCGATCGGCCTTGGATACGTAGTCGGTGAAGCCCGCCGCATGGCCGCGGGCGAAATCGGCGGCCGAGGCATGCGACGAATGGGCGATGATCGGCGTGGCGGCCCAGCGGGCGTCGTGCCGCACTTCCTGGGCGAAGTCGAAGCCGCTCATCCCGGGCATCTCGATGTCGGAGATGATCGCCGAGAACACCTCGCCGCCGTCACGCCGCTTCAGCGCGCTCTCCGCCGTGTCGGCCGTTTCGACCGCGTAGCCCTCGACCGAGAGCAGCGGCACCATCAGGTTGCGGAAGAACGGGCTGTCGTCGACCAGCAGCACGCGACGGCGATCGTCCGCCTGGCCGAACGGCACGTCCGTCCGGCTCTTGAACCAGTCGCCGAAGGCCCGCGTCAGGTAGTAGCCGACATCGATGATCTCGGTTGCCTGGCCGGCGATGACGGCCGAGCCCAGCACGCCCTGATCGGTCGAGCGCAGCTCGATGTTCAGTTCCGATTCGACGATGTCGACGATCTCGTCGACCATCAGGCCCAGCGTCGAATCCTGGTCGGAGAAGACCAGGATCGGCTGGCGCCCTTCGGTCTGCATGCGGAAGCTTTCGCGCATCGCCACCAGCGGCATCAGCTTGCCGCGATACTGCACGACATGGCGCCCGTCGGCCGATTCGATCTGGCCGACGTCGATCTCCTCGAGGCGGGCGACCAGCGACAGCGGCACGGCGCGCGGCTCCTGGCCGCCGGCGGTGAAGACCAGCAGCGCGGTACGTTCATTGCTCCTGGCGTGATGGGTTTCTTCGGCCACGACCGTCGCCTCGGTCACCGCGGCGGCCGACGAGGCCGAGGCGATGCCGTTCGGATCGAGGATCATGATGACCGAGCCGTCGCCCAGGATCGTATTCCCTGAGAACATCGGGATGTCGCGCAGGATCGGGGCGACCGGCTTGACGACGATTTCCTCGGTATCGAACACGCGGTCGACGACGATGCCGAACTGGTAGCTGCCGACCAGCGAGACGACGATGAACTTTTCCGACTGGGTGTCGATGTCGTCGGTGGCGGGCACCAGCCCCAGCGCCTGGTCAAGAAAGACCAGCGGCAGCAGCCGGTTGCGCAGGCGCAGCACCGCGGTGTCGTTGATCTGCTCGATCTTCATCTCGGAATTGCCGGAGACGCGGACGAGTTCGACAACGCTGGTCTGCGGGATGGCGTAGCGTTCGGCCGCGCTCTCGACGATCAGGGCCGAGACGATGGCAAGCGTCAGCGGGATCTTGATGGTGAAGGCGGCACCCTTGCCTTCGTCCGACTTCAGTTCGACCGTGCCGCCGATCTTCTCGATATTGGTCTTGACCACGTCCATGCCGACGCCGCGGCCGGAGACCGAGGTCACCGCCTGGGCGGTCGAGAAACCCGGCTTGAACACGAACATGTGCAGCTGCTGGGCCGACATCGCATCGAGCTCGGCCTCGGTCGCCAGCCCGTCCTCGATCGCCTTCTGGCGGATGCGGCGGGTATTCAGGCCGCGGCCGTCGTCACGGATCTCGATGACGATATGGCCGCCCTCGTGGAACGCGTTCAGGGTGATCCGGCCCGATTCGGGCTTGCCGGCCTGCAGGCGGTCGCCGGGCATCTCGATGCCGTGGTCCGCCGCGTTGCGGACCATGTGGGTCAGCGGGTCCTTGATCATTTCCAGGACCTGACGGTCCAGCTCGGTCTCGGCACCGTGCATCTGCAGGTCGATCTTCTTGCCGAGCTCGACGGTCAGATCGCGCACGATGCGCGGCAGCTTGGCCCAGGCATTGCCGATCGGCTGCATGCGCGTCTTCATGACGCCTTCCTGCAGTTCCGTCGTCACGTGGCTCAACCGCTGCAGCGGGACCGTGAATTCCGAATTGTCCAGGCTGCGCACCATCTGCAGCAGCTGATTGCGGGTCAGCACCAGCTCGGAAACCATCGTCATCAGGTTTTCCAAGAGGTCGACCGATACGCGGATCGACTGGTTGGCGACCGCGCTCACGGGCGCGTCGGCGACATCGGGGTTTGCCGCGGGGGCGCTTTGCGCCCCGTCGGCCGTGGTGTTGGTGGTTGCCATGCCGGACCTGGATCAGATTCTGGTTGTCGCGCCGGAGACAGCGCGTGTTTCGACCGGCAGACAATAATCGGCAGTGTGGCAGCAGGGTTGTAATTCCCTGTATTTTTTATGGACGGTTTTCCAACCAGTAAGCTTCGATCAGCGCCTGGAGGCCGGCGAGGCCGGGATTTTCCAGATGGGGCAGCACCGCCATGTCGTCCTCCTTGAGGCCCGACGAGGGGGCGATCGCCACCACCGGCCCTGGCGGCAGGTCGCGCACTGCCG
>JAEYTW010000348.1 GCA_023433835.1 Pseudomonadota bacterium
CCCCATGCCCGCCGCCCGGGGGGGGCCGCCCGCCCCCGGCACCACGAAGGGCTTCCTGAAGGTCGGCGATCTGCCCGACGGCCAGCCGATCCGCATTCCCGTCGTCATCGTCCGCGGCGAGGCCGACGGGCCGGTGGCCTGGATGCATGGCTGTGTCCACGGCAACGAGTATTGCGGCACCTTCATCATCCACGAACTGATCCGCAGCCTGGATCCGAAGACCCTGAAGGGCACCGTCGTCGCCCTGCCGATCCTCAACATCACCGCCTTCGAGACCAAGCAGCGGATGAGCCCGTTCGAAGGCTATAACGGCGGCGACCTCAATCGCTGCTTCCCCGGCCAGGCCAACGGCCCGCTGACCCAGCAGATGGCGCACGCGATCTACCAGCCGCTGAAGGAGCATGCCGACGTCCTGCTGGACTTCCACACGGCGCTGACGCCGGACGTGGCCTGGGCGCTCTATGCCGATCTGCCCGGCGAGGTCGGCGAACGCGGCCGCGGCATCGCCCGGGCGTTCGGCTATCGCTCGACCCTGCCGGCACCGGGCGACATCCTCGGCGGTTCGGCGATGATGACTGCGGCCAAGGACGGCATCCCCGCCTTCATCGTCGAGGCCGGCGGCAAGGGCCCGGCCTTCACCGACGAGATCGTGGCCGATGCCACCGAACGCCTGCGCAACGTGCTGCGCCATCTGGGCATGCTCGAAGGCGCCGTCACCGACTATGGCGCGCAGTGGCATTTCTCGAATTTCGCCTGGGTGCATGCGACGCAAGGCGGGCTGTTCCAGCGCTCGGTGGCCTGCGGCGACCGGGTCGAGGCCGGTCAGTCGATCGGCCAGTACTACAACCTGCACGGCCTGCCCTCGGGCGAGGCGCGCGCGCCCGAATCCGGCATCGTGCTGGCGATCCATCCCGGCCCGGTGATGTCTTCCGGCGAAACCCTGATCCATATCGGCCTCAATCCGCGCGAGGTGCACGCATGAACCGCGTTACCGCCATCACCGGCGGCCGTCTGATCGACGGTACCGGCGCGCCTGCCATCGCCGATGGCCTGGTGCTGATCGAGGGCGACACCATCACCTATGCCGGCGCGCGGGCGGGCCAGTCGGTGCCGCGCGACGCCGAGGTGATCGATGCCGGCGGCGCCTCAATCCTGCCCGGGCTGATGGACGTGCATGTCCATATCTCGCTGAACGCCCCGTCCGACCTGTTGCGCGAGGCGATCTCGCGCCCCGTCGGCCAGGTCGCCTTCGAGATCGCGGCCAACCTGCGCGATACCGTCGCCGGCGGCGTCACCTCGATCCGCACCGTGTCCGACCTCGCCCATCTCGACATCGCCGCGCGCGATTCGATCGCCAAGGGCGTGATGACCGGCCCGCGCATCCACCCCTGCGGCAAGGGCCTGACCACCACCGGCGGCCATGGCGACCTGATGCCCTGCTGGCTGTGCCAGAGCCACGGCGACATCTCCGAGGTGGTCGACGGCGTCGACGCGGTACGCCAGGCGGTGCGCCGCCAGATCAAGGCCGGCGCGACCTGGATCAAACTGTTCCAGACCGGCGGCGTGGTCGACCCGCACGGCCGCATCGATGCCGAGGAATTCACGCCATCGGAATTCGAAAGCGCGGTCGAGGCGGCGACCGTCGCCGGCATCCCGATCGCGGTGCATGCCCATAACAAGGCCGCGATCATGCGTTCGATCAAGGCCGGCTGCCGCTCGATCGAGCATGGCATGCATTTCGACGAGGATTGCGCCGCCGTCGCCCGCGACCATGGCGCCTGGCTGGTGCCGACCCTGACCGTGATGGACCGCATCCTGGTCCACGGCGCCCAGCACGGCGTGCCGCAATCGACCATCGACAACGTGCGCGAGCGCACGACCAAGCACCATGAATACGTCAAGTATGCCTACGACATCGGCGCCAACCTCGCCTGCGGCACCGATGCCGGCTCGATGCTGACGCCGCATGGCTCGGCCGGGCGCGAGGTGGTGCAGTTCGTCCGTTGCGGCCTGACGCCGCTGCAGGCGATCTCGGTCGCCACGCTCAACACGGCGAAGCTGCTGCAGACCGACGACAAGGTCGGTTCGCTCAAGGCCGGCAAGCTTGCCGATATCGTCGTCGTCGACGGCAATGTCGAGACGGAGGTCGAGCGGCTCGAGGCCGCCGGCAACATGCGCCACGTCCTGATCGGCGGCCGCAAGGTCGCCGAGGCCGGCCGCGCGCTGGTGCACTGAGACCGAACCAACCGTCACCGCCGGGTTGACCGGCGGTGACGACTAAATATCGACCGTCATCCCGGACGAAGCGAAGCGGAGATCCGGGATCCAGGGCAAGGGCGTCGCAATCTGCACCGCGCCTACCCTGGGTTCCGGCTTTCGCCGGAACGATGATTGAGGAATGCTGTCCCAGCATACCCCCCGTCACCGCCGGCTTTCGCCGGGATGACGCTTCGCCTCAAACGCTGAAGTACTTCGCCTGCGGGTGATGCAGCACGATCGCCGAGGTCGACTGCTCGGGCTCCAGCTGGAATTCGTCCGACAGCGTGATGCCGACCTTCTCGGCCCCGAGCAGCTTCAGCAGCTGGGTCTGGTCCTCGAGGTTCGGGCAGGCCGGATAGCCGAAGCTGTAGCGCGAGCCGCGATAGCCCTGCTTCAGCATCTTCTCCATCTCGCGCGCATCCTCGTGGCCGAAGCCGAGCTCGGCGCGGATGCGCCGGTGGGTATGTTCGGCCAGCGCCTCGGCGAGCTCGACCGACAGGCCGTGCAGGTAGAGGTAATCCTGGTAGCGATCGGCAGCGAACCAGTCGCGGGCCACTTCCGAAGCCCGCTGGCCCATCGTCACCACCTGCAGGCCGCAGACATCCTTCTCGCCCGACTCGATCGGGCGGAAGAAATCGGCGATGCAGAGGCCGCCTTCGCGGCGCTGGCGCGGCAGGTTGAAGCGGGCCACTTCCTTCGTGTTGTCCTGCGGGTCGAACAGCACCAGCGCGTCGCCGTCCGAATTGGCCGGCCAGTAGCCGTAGGCCGCCTTGGGCTGCAGGATTTCATCCTCGTAGCACCGGTCCAGGATACGCTTGAGGATCGGCTTCAGCTCGACATCGGCATAGGCGCGGAATTCCTCCAGGCTGCGCCCGGCCTTCCGGAAACCCCAGTGGAACTGGTAGAGCATCACCTCATTGAGGTAGGGCAGCAGCGCCTTGGGCTCGACCCATTCGATCATCTTGGCGCCCCAGAACGGCGGCTGCGGCACCGCCGCCTCGGCGGCGAGCTCCGCCCGGCGCAGCGCCACTTCCTCGTAATCGACGGGGCGCGTCACCGGCAGGGTCGCCGGCTGGCCCAGCCGCTTCTGGGTCGAGGGCCGCGCCTCGCGCTGCACGCCGGCCGCCTTGACGTGATCGTCGAAGCGGCGGGTCATCACCTTGTCCATCAGGTCGAGGCCGTCGAAGGCGTCGCGGGCATAGGCGACGCGGCCCGAGCCATAGGCACGCACGCAATCCTCCTCGACATAGCGCCGGGTCAGCGCGGCGCCGCCCAGCATGACCGGGATGTCGAGGCCCGCCCGCGTCATCTCCTCGAGGTTCTCGCGCATCACCACGGTCGACTTGACCAGCAGGCCCGACATGCCGATGACGTCGGCCTTGTGCTCGCTGGCCGCCGAGATGATCGTGGCGATCGGCTGCTTGATGCCGAGATTGACGACCTTGTAGCCGTTGTTGGTCAGGATGATGTCGACGAGGTTCTTGCCGATGTCGTGCACGTCGCCCTTGACGGTCGCCAGCACGATCGTGCCCTTCTGCTGGCCCTCGACGCGCTCCATGTGCGGTTCGAGAAACGAGACCGCCGCCTTCATCGTCTCGGCCGATTGCAAGACGAAGGGCAGTTGCATCTTGCCGGCGCCGAACAGCTCGCCCACCACCTTCATGCCGTCGAGCAGCAGGTTGTTGATGATGTCGAGCGGGGTGTAGGTCTTCATCGCCACGGTCAGGTCGTCGCCCAGGCCCTGGCGGTCGCCGTCGACGATGCGCAGCTTCAGCTGCTCCTCGATCGTGTCGGGGCGCGCCTTGGCCGCGCCGTCATTGGCCTTGCGCGTCTCGAACAGCGCGATGAAGGCCTGCAGCGGGTCATAGCCTTCGCGGCGGCGGTCGAAGATCAGGTCCTCGGCCACCCGCACCTCTTCCTCCGGGATCTTGTGCAGCGGCATGATCTTCGACATATGCGCGATCGCCGAGGTCAGGCCGCGGCGGATGGCATGGTCGAGATAGACCGAGTTCAGCACGTGACGCGCCGCGGCATTGAGGCCGAAGGAAATGTTGGAGAGGCCCAGCATGATGCCGCACTGGGGCATCTCGCGGGCGATCATCTCGATGGCGTCGAGGGTGGCGACGCCGAGCAGGCGGTCATCCTCGTTGCCGGTGCAGATGGTGAAGGTCAGCGGATCGAAAATGAGATCTTCCGGCGGCAGGCCATGCTGGTTCACGGCATAGTCGTAGAGCCGCTTGGCGATGCGCAGCTTAGCCTCGGCATCCTTGGCCATGCCGACTTCGTCGATGGTGAGCGCGATGACGGCCGTGCCGAACTTGCGGGCGAGCTTGAGGCGCTTGAAGGCCGGTTCCTCGCCGTCCTCGAAGTTGATCGAGTTCAGGAGGGCCTTGCCGCCATAGAGCTTCAGCGCGGCCTCGAGCACCGGGTATTCGGTGGAATCGATCACCAGCGGCGCGTTGACCGAGCCGCGCATGCGGGTGACCGCCTCGGTCATGTCGGCGATCTCGTCGCGGCCGACGAAGGCGGTGCAGAGGTCGATGGCGTGGCTGCCCTCGCGCACCTGGTCGCGCGCCATGGCGACGCAGGCATCCCATTCGCCGGCATCCTGGTGCTGGCGGAATTTCTTCGAGCCGTTGGCGTTGCAGCGCTCGCCGACCGACAGATACGCGTTCTCCTGGCGCAGCGCGACCGCGCCGTAGAGCGAGGCGGCGGACGGGATCCAGACCGGGTTGCGCGGCCGCGGCCGCGGGCGATAGCCGTCTTCCGACACCCGGCGCAGCATCGCGTCCAGCGCGGCGATGTGCTGGATATTGGTGCCGCAGCAGCCGCCGACCAGGTTGATGCCGTCTTCCCGCACGAACCGCTCGATCCACTTGGCCATTTCCTCGGCCTGCAGCGGATAGTGGGTCTGGCCGTCGACCAGTTCGGGCAGGCCGGCATTGGGCTGGACCGAGATCAGCCCTTGCCAGGCTTCGCCGAGATACTTGACGTGCTCGGCCATTTCCTGCGGGCCGGTAGCGCAGTTGAGGCCGAGCGAGTGGACGTCCATCGCCTTGACGATGGTGGCCGCGGCCGCGATGTCTGTGCCGACCAGCAGCGTGCCGGTGGTCTCGATCGTCACCTGCACCATGATCGGCGGGCGGCCCGGGCGGTCGCCCCAGGCATTCTTGACGCCGTTGATCGCCGCCTTGATCTGCAGCGGGTCCTGGCAGGTCTCGATCAGGAAGCCGTCGACGCCGCCGGCGAGCAACCCTTGCGCCTGGATGGTCAGCGCCGCTTCCAGCGTATCGTAGCTGGTATGGCCAAGGCTGGGCAGCCGCGTGCCCGGACCGATCGAGCCCAGCACGAAACGCTCGCGCCCGTCGCCCTTGAATTCGTCGACCGCCTCGCGCGCCAGCTCGGCCGCGCGCTGATTGAACCAGAAGGCATCGTCCTGCAGCTCGAATTCCGCCAGGGTCAGCGGCGAGCCGCCGAACGAGTTGGTCTGGACGATGTCGGCGCCGGCCTGGAGATAGCCGCGATGGATCTCGCGCACGATGTCGGGCCGGGTGCGGCACAGGATCTCGGTGCAGTTTTCCTTGCCCGCGTAGTCACGCTCGACATCCAGGCTCATCGCCTGGACGCGGCTGCCCGTGCCGCCGTCGCACAGCAGCACTCGTTCCTTCAGGGCTTCGAACAGACGCGACATGGCTTACTCCGCGGGGGACAGCGTGGCCGGGGGACGAACGCCGAGGATGTGGCAGATGGCGTAGGTCAGGTCGGCCCGGTTGAGGGTATAGAAGTGGAATTCGGAAAGGCCCGCGGCCTGCAGCCTGCGGCATTGCTCGGCCGCGACGGTGGCGGCAACCATCTTGCGGGTCTCGGAATCATGGTCGAGGCCGTCGAACAGATCGGCGAGCCAGGAGGGGACGGAAGCGCCGCAGGCGGCCGAGAAGCGGCGGACCTGCTGGAAGTTGGTCACCGGCAGGATGCCCGGCACAATCGGCACGGTGATGCCGGCCGAGCGCGCGCGGTCGAGGAAGCGCAGGAAGGTCTCGGTATCGAAGAAATACTGGCTGATGGCGCGCGTGGCGCCCGCGTCGATCTTGCGCTTGAGATGCTCGAGCTCGGTCCGGCTCGACAGCGAATCGGGATGCAGTTCGGGGTAGCAGCCGACCGAGATGTCGAAATCGGCCACCTTCTTCAACCCGGCGACCAGTTCGGTCGAATTGGCATAGCCGTGGGGATGGGGCGCGTACTTCCCCTGCCCCTCCGGCGCATCGCCGCGCAGCGCGACGATATGGCGGATGCCGGCCTCCCAATAGCCGCGCGCGACGTCGTCGACCTCGGCCTTCGAGGCACCGACGCAGGTGAGGTGGGCGGCCGGGTCCAGGTCGGTCTCGCGCCGGATGCGGGTGACCAGCGCATGGGTACGCTCGCGCGTCGAACCGCCGGCACCGTAGGTGACCGAGACGAAGCGGGGCTTGAGCGGCGCCAGGCGCTGCACGCTGCGCCACAGGCTCTCCTCCATCTCCTCGGTCTTCGGCGGGAAGAATTCGAAGGAAATGGCGAGCGGGCCGCCCATCGGGGTGAAGGCGATCGGGCTGGTCATCAGGCGTCCTCGCGTTGAACGGCGGGCCAAAGGCCGACGGTCAGCTTGCCGCCGGCGAGATGTTGGGGCGAGGCGGGCTCGAGGCCCGCGGCGCGGAACCAGCCGGCCACCTCGGCATCGGCGAAGCCGAGCCGGCGATGGGCATGCTGCTCGCGCAGGAATTCGAGGTCGTGGGGCGCGAAATCGACCACCACCAGGCGGCCGGCGGGCTTCAGCACCCGCGCCGCCTCGGCGATCGCCGCCCCCGGGTCGGTCGCGAAATGCAGGACCTGGTGGACGACGATGGCGTCGGCCGATCGCGGCGGGCACGGCAGGTGGTACATGTCGCCGTGGCGGACCTGGCAGTTGCGCGCGCCCTGCTGCTCCAGGTTGGCGCGGGCCAGCTTGAGCATCTCGTGGCTCATGTCGACGCCGAGGCCGCGTTCGATCCGCTCGGCGAACAGGGCCAGGATGCGCCCCGTGCCGGTGCCGATGTCGACGAGGTCGTCGATCTCGGCCGGCCCGAACAGCGCGACCAGCGCCTGCTCGACCTGATGCTCGTCGACATAGAGCGAGCGGATCTCGTTCCAGCGTTCGGCATTGGCGCGGAAATAGGCCGCCGCCTCCTCGGCCCGGGCGGCCTTCACCTGGGCCAGCCGGTCGCGGTCGCGGCCCAGCGTGGCGTCGTCTCGCGGCATCAGCGCGGTCAGGGTGCGCGCGAGTCGCGCCCCCGCCCCGTCCTGGGCCAGGCGGTAGAAGGCCCACGCCCCTTCGGGCAGGCGTTCGAGCAGCCCGGCCTCGACCATCAGCTTCAGGTGGCGCGACACGCGCGGCTGGCTCTGGCCGAGGATCTGGGTGATTTCGGAAACCGTCAGCTCGCCTTCGGCCAACAGGGCCATCAGGCGGATACGCGTCGCCTCGCCGGCGGCACGCAGGCCCGCGGTCAGGCTGTCGACGGTGGCTGGAAGGTCATCCATGCCGCCGATATAAACATATCCTTATGTCTTTGTATAGCTGTGCCGTCAGCCCTGTCCGGGCGGGGCCAGCATCTCGGCCAGCGCCGCCATGTCCGGTTGCGCGGCCAGGGCCGCGGCGGCCTCGACGGCCCGGAAACGGCGGATGATCTCGCGCCCGAACTCGGTCAGCCCGGCCCCGCCGCCCTTGGTGCCGCCGCGCTGCGAGGCGACCACCGGTTCGCGGAAGCAGCGGTTGAGATCGTCGACCAGCAGCCAGGAGCGGCGATAGGACATTTCGAGTTCGCGGCCCGCCGCCGAGATCGACCCGGTGCGCTCGATCTCCTCCAGCAGGCGAATCTTGCCCGGGCCGATGGCCCCCCGGCCGCCGAAATCGACCCGCAATACCAGCTTACCGTTGCCCGGGCCGGTACCCGATTGCCGCGCCTGCGCCGGCATCGTCACCCCTCGCCGCCCCGCCGATGCCTGCTCCGCCATCACCGCTCCTCGTTCCGGCCACGGCCTCTAACACAAGTCCGATAATCGTTACAGGACCAAGGCATAGCTCGCGTTTCGATAATCTCTATGCTAAGTGATCCTGGGCAGGTTCGCCACGACAGCGAGGCGCCGGACGGGCGCTGTCCGCCGTCGGGGGAACGAATTGCTGCCGCAAACGGTTCGAGGCATCATGACCGGTCGGTCCATGCTAGGATCGCGTTTGCGAAAGCCGTTCGTCGCAGGCCTCGCATCGCGGTGGTGGCCGGGGGATGCGGGGTTTCATGCCGGACCATCAGGTCTTTGGGGTGCAGGTGGCATTACATGCTTAAGTCGATCATGGGCGTTTCCGCTGCCTCCGGGCAGGCTGGGGCCGGGAACGTGGGGGTGATGCTGCGGCGCTTTGCGGCGACGCTGGTGATCGGTGGCGCGCTGGTCGGGTGCGCCGCCAAGCCGCCGGCCAACGATCCCGAAGCGGTTGCCGCGTATCGCGAGAACAACGACCCGATCGAACCGGTGAACCGGGCGGTGTTCGGCGTCAACGAAGGCCTTGAATTCTGGATCCTGCGCCCGCTGGCCGTCACCTATCGTGACCTCGTGCCCGGCATGGTCCAGCGCATGGTCTCGAACTTCCTCGACAACCTGACCCAGCCGCTCTACGCGATCAACGCCGCCCTGCAGGGCAACGGCAAGGGGACCGGCAACGCATTGGGCCGGTTCATGATCAATTCGACGGTGGGCCTGGCCGGCCTGTTCGACGTGGTGCCGGAAGTGCCCAACGTCAAATACGACTTCGGCGGCACGCTGGCGAAATACGGCGTCGAGCCCGGCCCCTACATCGTCCTCCCCGTCCTCGGCCCGTACGCGCTGCGCGACGGCGGCGGCCTGGTGGTCGACGGCTTCATGGATCCGGTCGGCTGGGCCTTCGAAGCCCGCGGCATCCCGTCGACCCTCGGCATCAACAATGCCACCTGGGCGATCGGCCTGTCGAAGGCCTTCACCAACTACGCCTCCAACATGTCGACCATCGACGAGCTGCGGAACAATTCGCTCGACTTCTACGCGACGCTGCGCAGCGCCCAGCGCCAGCGCCGGGTCGAACAGCTCCGGTCGATGGGCATCACGCCGACCAAGTCGAATTGACGCCCGGCGTCCATCAGCAACAGCGTGCGAGACGATCGATGCGTTTAGCCAGAAGAACAACTCTTGCCCTCGCCGCCGTGCTGGCACTGGGCCTGGGCTTTGCCCGGCCGGCCGCGGCGGCATCGCCGCAAGCCGCGGCCAGCTTCATCAAGACGCTGGGCTCGGAAGCCATTTCGGTGCTGGCCGACAAGTCCAAGACCCAGGCCGACCGCGAGGCGGCGTTCCGCAAGCTGTTCGTCCAGAGCTTCGATATCGACGCGATCAGCCAGTTCGTGCTGGGCCGCTACTGGCGCACGGCGACGGAAGCGCAGCGCGGCGAGTACCAGAAGCTGTTCCAGAGCTTCATCGTCTCGTCCTACGCCGCCAAGCTCGGCCAGTACTCGGGCGAGAAGTTCACGGTCAAGGATGCGCGCAACGAATCCGACGGCGACAGCGTCGTGCCCTCGCAGGTCGAGCGTACCGACGGCGGCCCGCCCGTGCGCGTCGAATGGCGGCTGAAGGGGCCGGACAACGCGCCGAAGATCATCGACGTCGTGGTCGAGGGCGTGTCGATGGCCGTGACCCATCGCAGCGAATTCGCCAGCGTCATCCAGAACAACGGCGGCAATGTCGACGCGCTGCTGAATGCCCTCAAGAAGCGTAGCGGCCAGGGCTGATCCCGGCCGGCAGGATCTTGCAGAAAGGGCCGCTCGATCGCGCGGCCCGTTTTGGTGTCAGATGATGTTGAGCTCGCGCAGCGGCCGGTTTTCCAGCACGCGCTGAAACGACAGCGGCGTCAGGTCGAGGCTGCGATAGCGGCCATGGACGATCAGTTCGGCAATGCCGCGCCCGACCGCCGGCGACTGCTGCAGGCCGTGGCCCGAGAAGCCGTTGGCGAACATGAGGTTGGCAACGTCCGGATGGGCACCCAGGATCGCGTTGTGGTCGAAGGTGTTCATCTCGTACTGGCCGGCCCAGGCATTCACCACCTTCAGCGCCTCGAAGGCCGGGACGCGCGTGGCCAGCGCCGGCCACATCACCTCGTCGAAAAGATAGTGGTCGACCTCGAGCTCGAAGCGCTCGGGATCTTCCCCCTCCGGCGGCGCCATGCCGGCGATGAAGTACTCGCCTTCCGGCCGGAACCAGATACCGGAGATATCGATCACCAGCGGGCAGTCGGCCAGTTGCCGGCGGCAATCCATCACGAACACGCTGCGCCGGCGCGCTTCGACCGGCAGGGCGATGCCGGCCATCGCGGCGACGGCGCGGGCATGCGGCCCGCCGGCATTGACGACATGGCCGCAGGCGAGACGCTGGCCGTCCTTCAGGATGACGGCGGCGATGCGGCCGCCGTCCCGCTCCATGGCCACGGCTTCGCCGTTGATATAGGTGACGCCGAGCGAGCGCGCCTTGGCACGGAAGGCCTGCATCACCGAATAGCCGTCGAACCAGCCTTCGCCGGCAAGGCCGAGCGAGGCGGCAGCGATGCCCTCGTTGGAGATCCAGGGGAAACGCTCGACCAGTCCGGCCGGATCGAGCAGCGCGACCTTGACGTCCTCGGCTCGCTGGATGCGATGGTTTTCCTGCAGCACCGGCAAGCCTTCGGGGCTGGCGAGATAGAGATAGCCCGGCTCGCGCAGGCCGATCTCGGGCGCGCTGCCGTCGACCGCCAGGTGGGTGCCGATATCGCGCAGGAAGGAAATCCCATAGCGCGAGATCGCGATATTGACCGCGGTGGAGAATTGCTGGCGGATCGACGACGCCGACAGGGCCGACGACGCGGTGCGGTAGGTCGGGTCGCGCTCGATCACGGCGATCCGCCCGCCGAAGCCCTGATCCTGTGCCAGGAAATAGGCGATGGCGCTGCCGATCACGCCGCCGCCGATGATGACGACATCGTAGGTCATCGCCCGCTCCCTATCTCAGCACGCTGCAGGCCACGCCGATCCGCCGGCAGGCCTCGGCCAGCGTGGCGGTATCGGTGGCATAGGACAGCCGGAAATGCGGCGACAGGCCGAAGGCCGAACCCGGCACCACGGCGACGTCGGCCTCTTCCAGCAGATAGGCGACGAGGTCGGCATCGCTCGATATCGGCGCGCCCTTCGCCGTGCGGCGGCCGATCAGGCCGGCGATCGACGGATAGACGTAGAACGCGCCGTCCGGCACCGGGCAATCGATGCCGCCGATCCCGTTCAGGGCGGTGACGACGAGATCGCGCCGCTCGCGGAAGATCGCGTTGTGCTTGGCGATCAGATCCTGCGGCCCCGACAGCGCCGCGACGGCGCCGGCCTGGCTCAGGGACGACGGGTTCGACGTCGATTGCGACTGCACCACCGCCATCGCCTTGATCAGCGGCGCCGGCCCGCCGGCGTAACCGAGCCGCCAGCCGGTCATGCAATAGGCCTTCGACACGCCGTTCAGGGTCAGCACCCGGTCCTTCAGGTCGGGCGCCACCGCAGCGATCGTGGCGAACGGCGTGCGGTCGTAGCGCAGGTGTTCGTAGATGTCGTCCGACATCACCCAGACCTGGGGATGGGCGCGCAGCACCTCGGCCAGGGCGCCCAACTCGGCGGCGCCGTAGGCGGCACCGGTCGGGTTCGACGGCGAATTGAGGAACAGCCAGCGGGTGCGCGGCGTGATCGCCTGGCCGAGTGCGGCCGGCGTCAGCTTGAAGCCGTCGGCCTGGCCGCAGACCGGCACCACCGGCTTGCCGCCGGCGATCAGGGCGATGTCGAGATAGGACGACCAGTACGGAGCGGGGATGATCACTTCGTCGCCCTCGTCGAGCGACGCCATCATCGCGTTGTAGATCACCTGCTTGGCGCCGGTCGCCACGGTGATCTCCTCGGGCGCGTAGGCCAGGCCGTTCTCGGTCGCGAATTTACGGGCGATCGCCTGCTTCAGGGCCGGCGTGCCGTCGATGGCGGTATAGCGCGTCTCGCCCCGCCGCAACGCCTCGACGGTCGCATCCTGGATATGCTCGGGGGTATCGAAATCCGGCTCGCCGAAGCCGAGCGCGATGACATCGCGCCCGGCCGCCTTCAGCGCGCGGGCGCGCGCCATCACGGCGATGATCGGCGAAACCTCGATGGCACCGAGGCGCGCGGCGGGGCGGAAGGTCATGCGTCGACCTCGAACTTGATGCCCTGGGCCAGCGGCAGGGTGCGCGAATAGTTCACGGTGTTGGTGGCGCGGCGCTTATAGGCCTTCCACGCATCCGAACCCGATTCACGGCCGCCGCCGGTCTCCTTCTCGCCGCCGAACGCCCCGCCGATCTCGGCGCCCGAGGGGCCGATATTGACGTTGGCGATCCCGCAATCCGACCCCGCCGCCGACATGAAGAGTTCGGCCTCGCGCAGGTCGGTGGTGAAGATCGACGACGACAGGCCCTGCGGCACGTCGTTGTTCAACTCCAGCGC
The DNA here is from genome assembly GCA_023433835.1 of Pseudomonadota bacterium. GTDB lineage: Bacteria > Pseudomonadota > Alphaproteobacteria > Ferrovibrionales > Ferrovibrionaceae > JAFKFH01. The sequence goes on from JAEYTW010000348.1 coordinate 12,822, forward strand.
CTGGGCGAAATCGCCATAGCGGATGACGTAGAGGATCGGGGCGAAGGTCTCATGCCGGACCACGTCGGTCTGCCCGGGCATTTCGACGATGGCCGGACGGACGTAGAAGCCGGCGCCGACGCCGTCGACCCGCTCACCGCCCGACACCGCGCCGCCCGAGGCCTTGGCCGCCTCCAGCGCCTGCTGCATGCCCTCGAACGCGCCTTGATCGACCAGCGGGCCGACCAGCGTACCCTCGGTCAGCGGGTTGCCGACCGGCACGGCGGCATAGGCGCGCTTGAGCCGCGGGACCAGCGCGTCGTAGACGCTGTCATGCACGAACAGGCGGCGCAGCGTGGTGCAGCGCTGGCCGGCGGTGCCGACGGCGGCGAACAGGATGGCGCGCACCGCGAGGTCGAGATCGGCCGACGGGCAGACGATCATCGCGTTGTTGCCGCCGAGCTCCAGCAGGCTACGGCCGAAGCGGGCCGCGACCCGCGGGCCGACCTCGGCGCCCATGCGGGGCGAGCCGGTGGCCGAGACCAGGGCGACGCGGCGGTCGTCGACCAGCGCCTCGCCGATGGCGCGACCGCCGATCAGCACTTCCGACAGACCGGCCGGCACGTCGCCGAACCTGGCGCAGGCGCGCAGGAACAAGGCCTGGGTGGCCAGCGCGGTCAGCGGGGTCTTCTCCGACGGCTTCCAGACGACCGAGTCACCGCAGACCAGGGCCAGCGCCGCGTTCCACGACCACACCGCGACGGGGAAGTTGAAGGCCGAGATCACCCCGACCGGGCCCAGCGGATGCCAGGTTTCGCGCATCGCATGGCCGGGCCGCTCGGTGGCGATGGTCAGGCCGTAGAGCTGGCGCGACAGGCCGACCGCGAAGTCGCAGATGTCGATCATTTCCTGCACTTCGCCCAGGCCTTCCTGGACGATCTTGCCGGCCTCGATGGTGACGAGGCGGCCGAGCGCGGCCTTGTTGGCGCGCAGTTCCTCGCCGAACAGGCGGACGAGTTCGCCGCGGCGGGGGCCGGGCACGTCGCGCCAGGCGCGGAAGGCTGCCTGCGCGCGGCCGATCGCGGCACTGGTGCCGGCGGCATCGATCTCGTGCAGGCGGGCCAGTTCGGAACCGTCGATCGGCGAGCGCGCGACCAGCGTGCCGCCCGAAAGAATGGCGCGGTCGACGCCGAGGCTGGCGAGGAGGTCGGCGGTCTCAGTGGCAAGCGTCATGACATGGCTCCGTTGTCTGTCGTGTCGGGCGGCCCGAAGCGGACGACGCCGAGGCGGTCTTCCGGATCGAGCAGATGCTTGATGGCGCCCGACAGCGCGAGGCGTTCGGGCGTGGTGTAGCGGTCGTAATAGGCCTGGTTGTAGGGGCCGACGCCGTGCTCGGCGCTGAAGCTGCCGCCGTGGTCGCGCACCACGCGGTCGTAGATCAGCGCCCGCACCGGCTCGATGCAGGCGGGGTCGAAGGGCTGCGGCGCATCGTTGGGCCAGACCAGGTTGAAATGGTCGCCGCCATCGCCGCTGTGGCCGAAGTCGCAGACCCGCAGGCAGGGCCAGTCGCGCGCCAGATCGGCGGCCGCCGCGGCGCGGAAGGCCGGCAGCGCGCTGCGCGGCATGGCGATGTCGAAGGCGATGACCCGGCCATCTTCCTTCAGGGAGTCGCTGATCGCATGGCGCAGTGCCCAGAGATCCTCCGGCCGCCCGAAGATCGCATCGGCCAGCCCGTCTTCAAGGCGGGGCCCGAGGAAGTCTTCCAGCATGGCCTGGAGGTCGACGACATCGGAGCCGCAGGACGCGGTCAGCTCGACCAGCACGGCGTAATCGGGCAGCACCCCGCCCTGGAACGGATTGCGCACCCGCGGCCGGTGGCGCAGCGCGCAAGCCATCGCGTTGCGCGACATGCCCTCGCAGGCCGACAGGAAATCACCCAGTGCGGCCTCGAGGTCGCCGATCAGCCCCGGCACGGCCTCAGGGCTCTGCGGCACCAGCAGCGCCGTCGCCGACTGGCGCGGCAGCGGATGCACCTCGACCACCGCGCGGGTGATGACGCCGAGCGCACCGCTGGAGCCGACGAACAGCTGCTTGAGATCGATGCCGGTATTGTTCTTGCGGTTGCGGTTCAGCAGGTCGAGCACCGTGCCGTCGGCCAGCACGACTTCGAGACCCAGGAGGTTGCGGCGCACGTCGCCATGGCGGATCAGCCGCGCCCCGCCGGTATTGGCCGCGATCATGCCACCGATCGAGGGGTCGGCGCCGAGGTCGATCGGAAAGCACAGGCCATGCAGGGCCAGCGCCTCGTTCAGCGCCGAGAGGCGCACCCCCGCGCCCACCAGCGCGGTGCGGTCCAGCGGGTTGATCTCGATCGGCGCCCGCAGCCGCTCCAGGCTCAGCACCACCTGGGTGCCCGAACCGTCGGGGGTCGAGGCGGCGACGAGGCCGGTATTGGCGCCTTGCGGCACGACATGCAGGCCGAGCGCGCGGCAGGCCCGCAAGGCGAAGGCGACGCCGGCTGCATCGGCCGGGCGGATCAGCATCGCGGCGCGGCCCGCGCC
>JAEYTW010000411.1 GCA_023433835.1 Pseudomonadota bacterium
GATCTGGGTTTCCTCGCCGCGCAGCACGTCGGGCCGGCAGGGCTGGACCAGGCCCGGCACGATGTGCAGGCCGTCGACCGTAACGAGGCCCGCCCCCAGACTGCCGAGATCGGCGGGACAGGCGACATAGGGCGCCTCGCGCCAGCCATCGCGGCTGCCGACCATGCCGCAGGCGAGCCTGGGCAGATCGGGCCAGGCATCGAGCCAGTCGCCGCAGGCGCCACGCAGCGCGCCGGCGAAGTCGCGGTCCTTGATCGCGGTCAAGCCGCAATCGGCCGCGCGCCGCGCCAGCACCCGGCCGCCGCGGCCGATCAGATAGCCCCGCCAGCTGGTGGTGCCCCAGTCGAGGCCGAGCAGCAGGGGATCAGAGGATGTCATCGCGGATGCAGGCGGTGACATGGCCGGGACCGACCTCGCGCGCCGGCGGTATCACCGCGGCGCACTCGGCGATGGCATAGCGGCAGCGCGTGCGGAACACGCAGCCCGAGGGCGGGTTGCGCGGGCTGGGCACGTCGCCTTGCAGCAGGATGCGGTTGCGCGGCGCGTCCGGATCGGGCACCGGCGCGGCCGAGAGCAGCGCCTCGGTATAGGGATGGCGCGGCCGGCGATAGAGGTCCTCGGCCGGCGCGAATTCCATGACGCGGCCGAGATACATCACCAGCACGCGGTCGCTGATATAGCGCACCACCGCGAGATCGTGGGCGATGAAGAGGAGCGTCAGGCCCAGTTCCTGCTGCAGGTCCTGCAGCAGGTTGACGACCTGGGCCTGGACCGAGACGTCGAGGGCCGAGACCGGTTCGTCGGCGACGATGAAACCGGGTTCGACGGCCAGCGCGCGGGCAATGCCGATGCGCTGGCGCTGGCCGCCGGAGAATTCATGGGGATAGCGTCCCATCGCGTCGGCCGTCAGCCCGACCTGGGTCAGGAGCCTGGCGGTACGGTCGCGGCGGTCGCGGGCATCGCCGATGCCGTGGATGGCCAGGGCCTCGCCGATGATGTCGCGCACGCGGCGGCGCGGGTTGAGGCTGGCATAGGGATCCTGGAAGATGATCTGCATCTTCCGCCGCATCGCGCGCATGCCGTCGCCGTCCAGCGCGGTGATGTCGGTGCCGTCATAACGCACGCTGCCCGCGGTCGGCTCGATCAGCCGGAGGATGGCGCGCCCCGTGGTGGTCTTGCCCGAACCCGATTCGCCGACCAGGCCGACGACCTCGCCGCGGCCGATCGAGAACGAGACGTCGTCGACCGCCTTGACCGCGCCGACCTGGCGCTGCAGGAGGCCGGCGCGGACCGGGAAATGCTTGGCGAGGCCCTGGACCTCAAGCAGAGGTGTGGTCATAGCGCGCTCCAGCGCAGGCAGCGGGAGACATGGCCGGCCCCGGTATCGTAGAGCGGCGGCAGGGCGGCGCGGCAGGCGTCCTCGACCAGGTCGCAGCGATTGGCGAAGGCGCAACCGGGCGGCAGGTCGCGCGGGCTGGGCACATTGCCGGGAATGGCATAGAGCCGGGCGGAACGGTCGCGCGGCGCGCCATCGTCCAGCCTGGGCATGGAGGCCAGCAGGCCGCGGGTATAGGGATGGCGCGGCGACTTGAAGACGTCGCGCACGCTGCCCTCCTCGACCACCCGGCCGCCGTACATGACGACGACGCGGTCGGCCATCTCGGCGACGACGCCGAGATTATGGGTGATAAACAGGATCGACATGCCGATCTCGGCCTGCAGCCGGCGCATCAGGTCGAGGATCTGGGCCTGGATGGTGACATCGAGCGCCGTGGTCGGCTCGTCGGCGATCAGCAGCGCGGGCTTGCAGGCGAGCGCCATCGCGATCATCACGCGCTGGCGCATGCCGCCTGACATCTGGTGGGGGAATTCGTCGGCGCGCGCGGCAGCGGAGGGAATGCCGACCAGTTCCAGCAGGCGGATCGCCTCGGCATGCGCCTCGGCCCGCTTCAGCCCGCGATGCAGGCTCAGCGTCTCGCCGATCTGCTCGCCGACCGTATAGACCGGATTGAGGCTGGTCATCGGCTCCTGGAAGATCATGCCGATCTCGTTGCCGCGGATCCCGTGCATCGTCGCCTCCGATGCCCGGGCCAGGTCGCGCACCTGGCCGTCGCGGCCGCGAAACCTGATTTCACCACCGACGATCCGGCCGGGCGGCGATGCGATCAGCCGCATGATCGACAGTGAGGTCACCGACTTGCCCGAGCCGGATTCGCCGACGATCGCCAGCGTCTCGCCGCGGCGCACGCCGAAGGTGACGCCGTCGACCGACTTGGCCGTACCCTCGTCGGTGAAGAACCAGGTCTTGAGATCGTCGACTTCGAGGATGGTATCGTCGCGCATGCCGTCTTCGTCCTTCAGCGCGTCTTGCCGCGGGCCGGTACCGGCCAGATGCCCTCGACCGCGTCGCCGCGCGCCACCACCACCTCGTCATGCAGGTTCGTCACCACGCAGACATGGTTGGGCACGATGCGCAGGCGCTCGCCGATCTCCGGCTTCCTGGCCGACCGGCTGAGATCGACGATGCCGTGCTCTTCGTTCAGCCTGACGATGACGGCATCGGGATAGCCGAGCACCACGCCGTGCCCCGCCCCCAGCGCCGGGTCGACCTTGTCGCTTGACAGGGTCTTGGAGCCGGCATCGATGATCGCGCGGTCGTCGGTCGGCCGGCTGACGACGGTGGCATGGACCAGCAGCGCGCAATCGTCGAGTTGCGCCACGCCGGCGCCCACCGTGGCGCGGTCGTGATAGACATAGGTGCCGACGCGATATTCGCCGACACCTGCGACCGTATGGGCCGACCACGCCTCGGGCGTGCCGCCGCCCGAGACCATCTCGATCGGCAGGCCGGCCGCCTCGAATACGGGCTTGGCCACGGCAACGAATTCGGCCGACTTCGCCGAACTCGGATAGGTCATCAGCCCGCGGAACTTGACGAACGCCTTGGCCGCAGCCGCCCGCGCGAGATCGAGCGCCTGTTCGACCGAGACGACACCGGTGCGGCCGTTGCCGGAATCGAATTCGACCAGCACGCCAATCTCGGTTTCCGCCCGGGCCGCCGCGGCCGCGACGGTCTCGAGCGCCACGACATTGTCGACCGCGCAGGTCAGGCGCACGCGCCGGGCCAAAGCCGCCAGCCGCGCGATCTTGGGCGCGCCGACGATCGGATAGGAAATCAGGATGTCGTCGAGCCCGGCATCGGCCATCACCTCGGCCTCGCCGATCTTCTGGCAGGTGATGCCGACGGCGCCGAGCTCGACCTGGGCCTTGGCGAACTGAGGCAGCTTGTGGGTCTTGATATGCGGCCTGAGCTTCAGCCCGTGGCTGTCGCAATACTCCTGCATCCGGCGCAGGTTGCGCTCGACCTTGTCGAGATCGACGACGGGGACCGGCGTGTCGAGTTCGTCAAGCCGCATCGGTGGAAACTCCTTGGAAATGAGGCAGCGCGCCGCTCCAGCCGATCTCGCCGGCCACGGCGCGCGCCGCCCCCTGGACCTGGGGCACCAGCTCGGCCATGCGCGCCTCGCTCATGTAGCGGACGGCCGAGGACACGCTGATCGCCGCGACGATCTCGCCCTTCGCGCCGCGGATCGGCACGGCGACGCAGGCGATGCCGGGCTCGTTCTCCTCGAGGTCGAAGGCGCAGTCGCGGCGGGCGTAGTCACGCAGGCGCTGGACGAAATCCTCGGCCGAGGTGATCGAGTTCGGCGTGCGCGCCGAAGCCGGGTCGAAGGCGGCCTTCCACTCGTGTTCGGGCCGGCCGAGCAGCAGGGCCTTGCCCAGACCGGTCGAGGCCACGGGCATCCGCTGGCCGATCCGCGAGCGCATCTCCAGCCCGCGGCTGCCCTGGATCTTGTCGATGTACAGGACCTCGCCGCCGTCGAGGATGCCGAGATGCACGGTATCGCCGCAGGCTTCAGCCAGCCGCTCCAGGATGGGCCGCGCCAGCGCCGGCAGATGGGCCTGGTCATGTGCCTTGAAGCCGAGCTCGATCAGCTTCGGCCCGAGGAAATACCCCCGCCCCGGCACATGGCGGAGATAGCGGAGATGGACCAGGGCCAGCACCAGGCGATGGGCGGTCGAGCGGGTCATGCCGACCGCCGCGACCAGCGCCTTCAGGTCATGCGCGCCCGCCGCCACGGCCTCGATCACGGTCAGGCCGCGGACCAGCGTCTGGCTACCGTGCAAGGCATTGTCGGGATTCAGCGGGCGCGCCATGGCCGGATCAGGCCTGCTCGGGGATGACCGCGATGCAGTCGATCTCGACGTGGATACCGTGCAGCTGGCAGCCCACGGTGGTGCGCGCCGGCGGGGCCGAGGTGAAGAATTCCTTGTAGATCTCGTTGTATTCGGCAAACCGGGTCAGGTCGGCCAGATAGGCGTTGACCTTGACCGCCTGCGACAGGTCGGTGCCGGCGCCCTTGAGGATGGTGTCGACGTTGCGCAGGGTCTGGCGCACCTGCTCGGCGAAATTGTCCGGCATCTTGCCGGTGGCCGGATCGGACGGACCCTGGCCCGAAACGAACACGAAACCGTTGGCGATGACGGCGTGGGAATAATGGCCGGCGGCCTTGGCCGCATCGCCGACGTTCAGGGGTTTACGCATGTCAGGACTCCTGGTTGGTGGAACGGCCGATGACGCGGCCGGGCATCGCCCCGGTAACCGCGCCATTGGCGATGACGGTTTGCCCCGCGACCCAGACGCGGTCAATGCCCTGGGGCGGCAGCGTGGGCGCGGTGAATTCGGCGCCGTCGCGAATGTCGGGGCCGAACAGCACGAGGTCGGCGGCCATGCCGGCCCGGATCAGCCCGCGATCGTAGAGGCCGAAACGCTGGGCCGGGGCCGACGTCATGTGGCGCACCGCGTCTTCCATGGAAAGCCAGCCGAAATCGCCGGCGCAGCGGGCGATGTAGCGCGGAAACGAGCCGAAGGCGCGCGGATGCGGCCGGCTGCCCGGCCGCGGCAGGCCGTCCGAGCCGAGCATGTGCAACGGATGGGTCAGGGCCGCGCGCAGGTCGGCCTCGTCCAGCTGGAACATGACGATGTTGGTCTGGCCGCGATCGGCCAGGATCAACCGGCACAGCGTGTCGAACGGCTGCTCGCCGGCCTCGGCCGCGATGTCCGAGAGCTTCTTGCCCTCGAGCGGCTTCAGCGCCGCGGCGGCGACGCCGCCGATCACGACATTCTCCCAGCCGATCAGCCGGATCTTCGATTCCCAGCCCGCATCGGGGGCGATGCCTTCCAGCACCGCCTTCTGCAGGGCGGCCCGCTCGGCCGGATCGGCCAGGCGCTGCAGCAGGCGGTCGATGCCGCCCGCCTGCGCCGAAGGCGGCAGCAGTTGCAGGATGGTCGAGGAGCCCGCGGGGTAGGGATACATGTCGAACGAGATGTCGACGCCTTCGGCGCGTGCCGCTTCCAGCCGGGCAATGGCCTTGGGCACGCTGCCCCAATAGGGCCGGCCGGCGGCCTGGAGATGCGACAAGAGGCCGATGGCCTTGGCCGCGCGCACGATGCCGATGAACTCGTCGACCGAGGAGATCAGCCCGCCTTCATAGGACCGGACATGGGCGGCGAGGATCGCGCCGTGCGCGGCCACCGTCTCGGCCAGCGCGCGCAATTCCGCCTCGTCGGCATAGGCCGACGGCGGATAGACCAGGCCGAGCGACAGCCCGGCCGCGCCCTGCACGAGCTGGCGGGCCAGCAGGGCCTGCATCCTTGCGCGCTCATCCGCCGTCGCCGGACGATCGTCGGGGCCGACGACGGCGAGACGCAGCGCGGCATGGCCGACCAGGCCGATCAGGTTCAGGGCGATGCCCTGCCCTTCCAGCCGCTCGCGATAGGCGCCGAAATCGGCGAAGACCTCGTCCTCGGCCACCTCGCCCAGCAGCGAGCCGAAATGGGCGCGCAACCCGTCGGCCTGCGGAAACAGCGAGAAGCTGCAATTGCCGACGACGATCGAGGTGACTCCCTGCGCCGCCTTTTCCGGCCGCGAGGGTTCGCGCAGGAAGATCAGGTCGTCATGGCAATGGGCATCGATGAAACCCGGCGCCAGGTAGCGGTCCCCGGCATCGAGGCGCGCGGCGTCGCCGGCATCGAGGTTCCGGCCGACGGCCGCGATCCTGGGCCCCTCGACCAGCACGTCGCCGCGGAACCAGGGCGCGCCGGAACCGTCGACGATGCGGGCATCAGCGATCAGCAGGCGGTCCACGTCACAGCACCTTCTGCAGCTTCGGGTCGAGCGCGTCGCGCAACCCGTCGCCGACGATCTGCAGCGCCAGCACGGTCAGCACGATGGCGCCGCCGGGGGCCAGCATCAGCCAGTCGGCCTGGCGCATGTACTGCTGCGCCCCGGCGATCATGTTGCCCCAGGTCGGGCTGGTCGGCGGCACGCCGACGCCCAGGAAGGAGAGGGCCGCCTCGGTCAGGATGGCGTAGGCGAAGATGAAGGTCGCCTGGACGATCAGGGGCGAGACCAGGTTGGGCAGGATATGGATCGCGATGATCCGGGCATGCCGCGCGCCGAGCGCGGTCGCCGCCTCGACGAACTGCAGCTCGCGCAGCACCAGCGTGGCGGCGCGCACCACGCGGGCGACGCGCGGGGTGTAGACGACGCCGAGCGCCAGCACGGTATTGAACAGCGACGGTCCCAGCGCCGCCATCAGCGCGATGGCGAGCAGGATGTCGGGGAAGGCCATCAGCGCATCGATCAGCCGCATCACCGGGCCGTCGAGCCGCTTGGCATAGCCCGCGATCACGCCGGTGAGGGTGCCGAGGATGCAGGCGACGACGACGACCATGCCGCCGACGGCGAGCGACAGCTGAGCGCCATGCATCACCCGGCTCAGCACGTCGCGGCCGAATTCGTCGGTGCCGAACCAGTGGTTGCCGGCCGGGCCCTTCAGCCGGTTGATGATGTCCATCTTGTTCGGCGCATAGGGCGCCAGCCAGGGGGCTGCGACGGCGACGGCGATGATGCCGAGCAGCACCAGGGCGGCGATCAGCACCAGGCGCCGGCGGAACATGCGGCGGACCAGGAGCGCGGCGGGCGATTTCATCATGACGGCCGGCCCCTCAGTACCGCACGCGCGGGTCGGCGACCGCATAGAGCAGGTCGACGGCAAGATTGATCAGCACGTAGATGCCGGAGACGATCAGCAGCGCGCCCTGGATCACCGGATAGTCGCGGCGCAGCACGGCCGAGACGATCAGGTTGCCGACGCCGGGCAGGCCGAACACGGTTTCGGTGACGATGGCGCCGGCGATCAGGATGGCCGCGGTCAGGCCGACCACGGTCAGGATCGGGATCATCGCGTTGCGCAACGCATGCTTCAGCACCACGACGCGCTGGCCCAGGCCCTTGGCGCGGGCGGTGCGCACGTAATCCTCGTGCAGCACGTCGAGCATCGCGGTCCGCGTGAAGCGCAGGATCAGGGCGGAATTGGGCAGGCCCAGCGCGATGGCCGGCAACACCAGATGGCGCAGCCGCTCACCCAGGCTGGCATCGGGGGGGCCGTAGCCCGCGACCGGGAACCAGCGCAATTCGACGGCGAGATACTGGATCAGGGTCAGGCCGACCCAGAAGCTCGGCAGGCTGGCGGCAAGCATCGCCAGGCCGATGACGCCCTGATCGGTGGCGCTGCCGCGCTTGACCGCCGAGATGATGCCGATCGGCACGCCGATGGCGACCGCGATGGCAACCGACATCAGGGTCAGGAAGAAAGTCAGCTCGGCCCGCTCGCCCAGCGCCTGCAGGACCGGCCGGTTCAGGAAGATCGAATCGCCGAGATTGCCGCGCAGCACGTCGCCCAGGAACATCACGTATTGCAGCGGCAGCGGCTGGTCGAGACCGAGGCGGGCACGCAGCGCCGCGATATCGTCGGCGGTCGCGGCCGCACCCATCATCACGGCGGCGGGATCGCCCGGCACCACCCGCGCGATGACGAACACCACGGTGGCCACCAGGAACATCACCACGAACATGCCGGCGATGCGGCGGGCAAGATAGGTCAGCATGGGTCCTCGGGCGCGGGGGCGGTCGGGGCGAGCCTGATCAGGCTCGCCCCTCAAGGCATCAGTTGGTGATGTCGACGTTCCAGAAGAACGGCCAGGGGGTCGGCTGATAGCCGGTCAGCTTCTTCGACTGGGCCGCGAGGTTGTAGAACTCGCCTACCTTGATGGTCGGCACCTCGGTGTAGAACAGCTTCTGGATCTCGGCGAACTTCTTGGCGCGCGCCGTCGGATCGGCCTCGGTGTTGAAGGCCTGCATCGCCGCGTTCTTGTCGGCGGTGTCCCACCAGCCCGGATAGGCCGGGTTCATGAAGGTGATCAGCGAGGGTTCCGGCACGAAGGTGTGGAAGGTGAAGAACGCGTCCCACGCCTTGTCGTCGGCGCGGCGCTGGACCAGCGTCGCCCAGTCGAGGACCTGCAGGTCGACCTTGAAGCCGGCGGCTTCCAGATTGGCCTGGGCCACCAGGCTCATCTTGTAGAGGAAGTCGTACTGCATCGAGGTCATAATGCGGATCGGCTCGCCCTTGTAGCCCGACTTCTTCAGGAGGTCGGCGGCCTTCTTCTCGTCGGCCTGGCCATAGCCCTGGACCGAGGCGGCGTCATAGAACGCGGTGCCCTTCGGGTAGATCGAGCCCTCGGTCTCGAAGAAGGCGCGGTTGCCGAAACCGGCCAGCAGCATGTCCGACGGCGACAGCGCGGCCAGCACCGCCTGGCGCAGCGTCTGGTTGGCGGCGACGCCGGTCTTGGAATTCATGATCATCAGCGGGAAGCCGAACGGCCGCACCATGATGCCCTTGACCGCATCCTGACCCGAGAAACGGGTCGCCATGTCGGCCGGCAGCGAGTCGGCGAACTGGTACTGGCCGGCCAGGATGCCTTCGACGCGGGTCGAGGCATTGGGCACCGGCACGAAGCGGATCTCGTCGATCTTGGCTTCGCGATGCCCGCCGTAACCCGAGGCCGGGCCTTCCGGCGACTTGTAGGCGTCGAACTTAGCCAGCCGGATGAATTGGTCGGGCTTGTGCTCGATCAGCTTGTAGGGGCCGGTGCCGATGAACTGCTTGAGCGGGTTGGCACCGTCGATGGTGTCGGCCGGCACGATGGCGGCGGCACCGTTCGACATGGCGATCAGCGGCAGCAGCGGCGCGAAGCGCTCCTTCAGCTTGATCTCGACCGCGTTGTCCTTGGCGGTGATGCCGGTGATCACGGCACCGGCCTGCTTGCCGCGCGGCGACACCTTGGTCCAGCGGTCGAGCGAGGCGACGACGTCGGCCGTCGTCATCGGCTTGCCGTTGTGGAACATCACGCCCTGGCGCAGGGGGATCGTGTAGGTCAGCCCGTCGGCCGCGATCGTCGGCTGGGCCGAAGCCAGCAGCGGCACCAGCTTCCAGGTGCCGTCGAAGGTGTAGAGCGTCTCGAAGATATGCTGGGTGATGATCGAGACGAGATCGGCGGTGACCCCGACCGGATCGAGCGTCGGCGGCTCGCCGATCGTCGCGACGTTGATGACCTTGTTCTGGGCCTCGGCCGGCATGGCGCCGGCAAGCATGGCCGCAGCGATCGCCGTCGTGGCGATCAGGCGTTTGGCGAATCCGAACACGTGCATCCCTCCTCTGCGCGTGCCGGACCGGTGGGGTCCGGCTTGACGGATGTTCTTGTAACCCGATCGCCACGAATTGTTCAATATGTAAACAATATCTCATATTTTGGGATTTGACAATGCCAGTGAGTGACCCCGGCGCAGGGAATTGTGAGCGGCATCACCGTCCGGTGCGAACCCCAAGCGAGCCCGGATTTCCCGGAAGGTTCGCACCCGCCCGAACCCGTTGAGATCGCTGGCCGGCGGCCGGCTTGACCGCCATCTCCACCCACCGGCGGCGCGCCGCCGGCCGCCAGCCGCCCCCCGGG
>JAEYTW010000420.1 GCA_023433835.1 Pseudomonadota bacterium
GCGCGCGGCCGACGAAGATGCCCAGCCGCGCCACCGCCTCGGCCATCCGGCGATAGCAGTCGTCGGCGCGGCGCCGCTCGTCCGGATCCTCGCGGTTGAAGGCCAGCACGTGCAGGCCGCGGGCGAAGCGCGCGCCGCAGACGTTCATCACCATGTAGTCGATGCCGTGATCGGCGTAGATCGCGCGGCAGACCTCCTGCACCTCGTTGGCGATGCGGCCGTCCATCGGCGTGCCCGGCAGGAACCAGGTATTGCCGCCGCCCGGCCGCCATTTCAGCAGGCCGAGTTCGCCGACGCTCGGGTGACCCGAGAACGCGTTGATCGCGACATCGAGGGCCGGGATCGCGGCGGCCTCGTCATGCGGGATGTAGCGCGCCTTGCCCGACCGGCCGAAATGGGCGCGCATCCGTTCGATCTGCGGCTCGATCGCGGCATCCGAAGCGCCGTAGAAGGCCCCCGATACGGTCCAGGCCCCCAGGCCGTGCTGCGCCCGCATCGCGCGGCGGGCCTCGTCGGACAGGGCTGCCGGGTAACTCGGACTGACGCTTTCCGAACCGCAGAGATAGACGTCGTTGCCGACGCGGAACAGGGTCGGTACGTAGTTCGACAGTTTCAGCGGCCGACACAATTCGACGATCTCGCCGAGATCGGCATCGTCGGGATAGGTGAAGTGGAACGTGCGGATCGCCGGCGGCCGCGGCATCAGCCAGATGCCGACACGGGTGACGATGCCGTAGTTCGACTGGGCGAACAGCCCGTCGAGGATCGGGCCGAAAGAATATTTTGAGACATGCCAGTTGGCGGCATCCTGCCCGTTCAGCGCGCCGTCGCCGGTGCGCAGGATCTCGCCGGTGCCGAGCACCACTTCCATGCCGCAGGTCGAGCCGAAGTGGTCGAAATAGGGCGTGTAGCCCGCCCCCTTGTCGAGCGCGTTGCCGATGATGCCGCCTTGCGGCGGGCCGGAGGTGACGTCGACCATCAGCCTGTCGCCGCGCCGCGCCAGTTCGTCATGCAGCATCTGGTAGCTGACGCCGGGTTCGACCACGGCGAAACCCAGCCGGTCGTCGATATCGAGGATGCGGTTCATGCGCCGGCCGAGATCGACGATGACGAAACCCGCCTGGTTGGCCGATCGGCTGCCCAGCCCGATATTGTTGCCGGTGCCGACCGGGTAGAGCGCCACGCGATGGCGGTTGGCGGCGCGCACGATCGCCTGCACGTCGGCCGTCGCGCCGGGGTAGAGCACCGCGGCCGGCGGGCGGTCGCCGCCCGGCATGGTGTTCTCGCCGTAGCGCGCGATGGTTTCGTCGCTGCGGTTGACCGCCTCGGCGCCCAGGGCGTCGGCGATTTCGGCCAGGAAGGCGTCGGTCTGGGACATCGTTTCCTCGTTCGTTTTCGGGATCACCAGATCCCGGTGTCGGTATTGGTGTCGATGGCGGTGGCGAGCGGTGCCGGGCGCGGTTCCATCCCGGCCAGGGCGACCGGGCAGGGCCCGCCGGTAGCCCAATCCAGCAATTCGGCGGTATGCACGATCGGGCGCCCGGCATAACGGCCGATCTGGACCATGCAGCCGATATTGCCGGTCGCGATCACCTGCGCGTCGGTCGAGTCGACATGCGCGGCCTTGCGGCGGCCCAGCGCCTCGGCCATCTCCGGTTGCAACAGGTTGTAGGTACCGGCCGAGCCGCAGCAGAAATGCTTCTCGGGCACGTCGACCACGCGGAAGCCGGCGGCGCGCAGCAGGTCGCGCGGCGGTCTGGTCACGCGCTGGCCGTGCTGCATCGAGCAGGGATCGTGGTAGGCGACGGTCAGGGCCGGTGCGGCTGCCGGCTTCATCCCGATGCCGGCCAGGAATTCGGTCACGTCGCGTGCCATGGCGCCGATGGTGCGGGCGTCATCGTCGCCCAGCAGATGGCCGTAATCCTTCACCGTGGTGCCGCAACCCGACGCATTGACGATGACGGCGTCGAGCCCGTCGCCGCGCACCTCGCGCATCCAGGCGGCGACGTTGCGGTGGGCCGCGGCCGCCCCGTCGGCCTCGCGCCCCATATGCAGGGTCAGCGAACCGCAGCAGCCGGCCCCGTCGGCGATCACCACGTCGAAGCCGTGGCGCTGCAGCAGGCGGATGGTGGCCGCGTTGATCCGCCCGTCCAGCGTCTGCTGGGCGCAGCCGGCCAGCAGCGCGACGCGGCCGCGCCGCGCGCCTTCCGCCTTGAAGACCTGCGGCACCAGGATGTCCGGGTGCAGGTCAGGCATCATCGCGAGCATCGGACGCAGCGGCGCCGGCATCAGGCGGGCGACGGCGCGGGCCAGCCGGCCGAGCTGCAGGGCGGCGAGGAACAGCCGCGGGCGCGGCAGCACGAAGGCCAGCATCGCGCGCATCAGCCGGTCGGGCCAGGGCCGCCGGTAGGTCGTCTCGATATGGCTGCGCGCCCGGTCGATCAGATGGACGTAGTCGACCTTGACCGCGCAGGTGGTCATGCAGGACAGGCAGGACAGGCAGCGGTCGAGGTGATGGACCTCGCGCGGCTCCGGCGCGCCGCCGCGTTCCAGCATGCCGCGGATCAGGTCGATGCGGCCGCGCGGCGAATCGTTCTCGTCGCGGGTCAGCACGTAGGTCGGGCAGGTATTGGTGCAGAAGCCGTAATGGACGCAGGTCTGCAGGATGTCGTTGGCTTCGGCGATGGCCGGATCGGCCAGCTGCGCCGACGTGAAATTGGTCCGCATGCCGCTACTCGTCGATGTCTGTTCCGTCGAAGGGCAGCCTAGCGGCGGATCGGCGGCCGATCTTGGGCGGCAGCGCAAGCGGATTGGTCAGGCGCGCAAAGCCATGTATCGTGGCCCCGGGTACGCTGGCACGGGGGGCGCGGTGGGAACCTGGTCGACCGATACCGTGATGCCCGGCGAAGGCTTCGCCTATTGGCGCGAGGTCGTCTGCCAGGCCGTGCTGAACGTCGCCACCCACGCGCGCGAACAGGGCTTCCGTGGCTCGATCTCGGGGGCCGATTTCGGCGCGTTGCGTGTCGCCGCCTTCGATTCGTCCGGCCACGAGATCGAGCGCAGCCCGCAATTGCTGGCCCGTGCTCCGGCCGACCATTACCTGATCAGCCTGCAGCGCAAGGGGCGGAGCCGTATCGCCCAGGAGGGCGCCGACTTCCCGCTCGATCCCGGCGAGATCGCCGTCATCGACGGCCAGCGCCCGTTCCGCATCTCGTTCCCCTCGGCCGTCAGCCGCGTGGTGGCCGTGGTGCCGCGCCGGATGCTGGAGGCACGCGCGCCCTGGCTGCGCCGTGCGCCCGGCCGGCGCATCGGCCCGGAGGCGGTCTATGCCGATCTGGCCCGCGCCCATCTCTGCCACATGGCCGACCACGGCCACGAACTGAACGAGACCGCGGCCGGCATGCTTGCCGACAATCTGTGCAATCTGCTCGCTTTGGCGACGGGCGGCGCGGAAGCCGCCGAGGCGAACCCGGAGGCGCAGGCGGCGGCCATCATCGCCTTCTGCCGCCGCAACCTGGCGGATCCCGACCTGTCGCCGCAGGTTGTCGCCGATCATTTCCGCATCTCGCTGCGCACCGTGCAGCTGCGCTTCGCCGGGCTGGAGACCAGCTTCGGCCGCTGGCTGCTGGCTGCCCGCCTCGACGCCTGCGCGGCGACGTTGCGCGCGCCCGGCCAGGCCGCGTCGGGTATTGCCGAGATCGCCTATGGCTGGGGGTTCAACGACCTCTCGCATTTCAACAAATGCTTCCGCCAGCGTTTCGCGATGACGCCGCGGCAATGGCGGCTGTCGGCCCTTTGAGAAAATCTCAATAGCCTTGAGGACTGGTGATTTGCCGGCGCAGCCTGCGCCCTGCAAAATCGGGGTCAACCGCAATCGACCCGTTGAGAGCGACCGATGGCTTCCGGCATTCCCTATTTCATCGTCGACGTCTTCGCCGAGGCGCCCCTGCAGGGCAATCCGCTGGCTGTGGTGCCCGATGCCGACGGTCTCGACGCGGCGCTGATGGCCCGCATCGCGGCCGAGTTCAATCTGTCGGAGACGACATTCCTGCAGCGGCCGACCCTGCCCGGTGCCGATCACCGGCTGCGTTCGTTCACGCCCGGCGGCGACGAAGTCTTCGGCGCCGGCCACAATGCGCTGGGCGCCTGGTGGTGGCTGGCGGTGGGCGGGCGGCTCAAGGGCGCGCGGTTCGGCCAGCAACTGGGCCAGGACGTGCTGCCGGTGACGGTCTCGCCCGGCCATGTGATCGGTATGCGCCAGCAGGCGCCGGCGGTGATCGGCGGCCATGGCGACCGCGCCGCGCTCGCCGCCGCCCTGGGGCTTGCTGACGACGATCTCGTGGGCGAGGCGGTGACCATCGCCTCGGGCTCGCCGCATCTGCTGGTCGAGATCGCCGATCATGCAGCCGTCGATCGCGCCGCGCCCGATTCGCGCGCCCTGCTCGCGGCGCTGAAGCTGGCGCGGGCGCAAGGCTGCTATCTCTACAGCCGCGATACCGCCGACGCCGCCTATGCGCGATTCTTCAACCCGACCGTCGGCATCCTGGAAGACCCGGCCACGGGCAGCGCCGCGGGGCCGCTTGCCTGGTATCTCGGCCGCCGCGGCCTGGCCGCCTGGGGCAGCGAGGTCGTCATCCGCCAGGGGGCGGCGCTCGGCCGGCCGAGCCGGCTGGTCGTCGCCATTTCACCCGAAGGCAGCGAATTGCGCGGCAGCGCGGTGCTGACCGCCAGCGGCACGCTTCACATCCCACGGCAGGAGACCAGACAATGATCGGCGAACGCATCTTCACCGGCTCGATCTTCGAGGAGAATGCGGGTTATGCCCGCGCCGTCGTACTCGACGGCTGGGTCTTCGTCTCGGGCACCACCGGCTTCAACGCCGACGGCACCTATCCGCCCGATGTCGAGGGCCAATGCGAGAATTGTTTCCGCAACATCGCCTCGGCCCTGGAACAGGCGGGCACCAGCCTGGAGAACATGGTGCAGATCCGTATCTACTGCACCACGCAGGACGAGTTCGAGCGCATCCTGCCGATCATCCGCCGCCACTGCTATCCGGCGCGGCCGGCCAACACCACGATCTTCGCCCAGCTGGTCAAGCCGCATATGCGGGTCGAGATCGAGGTGACCGCGCGGCTGTCCTGACGCGGCGGGCGCCGGCCGGTCGCCGCCTTTGGACGGGGTGCGACCGGCCGGTCCGTTGTGTCATGCTTCCTGTGATTTTATGCGTAATTGCCGCATATTCTTGATATTCGTCCAAAGGTACCGTGACCGCGATGTCACAGCGGTGTCACCGAATACCGCTTGCGGTAAGTTTTCATCGGGAGCGGCGAAGGGCCGTGGACATTCCCGCGTTTTCCGAGCACATGCAGGGGGACGGCAGAAGCTCAAGGGCGAGGGCGCGGGAAAGCGGCGGGCAATGAACATCATCATCGTTGACGATTCACGGACCAAGCTCACGCATATCCAGATCTGCGTCGAGGAGATCGAGGGCGTCGCCACCCATCCGTTCAGCGATCCGCACGCGGCGCTGATCTGGTGCGAGAACAACGATCCCGACCTCGTCATCATCGACTACATGATGCCCGAGATCGACGGCATCGAATTCGTGCGCCGGTTCCGCCGGCTGGCGCAGACCGAGCACGTGCCGGTGCTGATGGTTACCTCGACCAACGAGAAGCAGGTGCTCTACGATGCGCTGCAGGCCGGCGCGAATGATTTCCTGCGCTCGCCGATCGATCAGATGGAGCTGATCGCGCGGGCGCGCACGCTGCTCAAGATCCGCACCGGCGCTCTGGCCCTGCTCAAGGCCAACGAACAGCTGTTCCGCATGGCGATGATCGACGACCTGACCCAGGTCTATAACCGCCGCCGTTTCATCGAGCAGCTCGAGGCCGAGATCGGCCGCGCCCGTCGTCATGAGCAACCGCTGGCACTGGCGATGCTCGATATCGATCATTTCAAGAAAATCAACGACACCCACGGCCATGCCGCCGGCGACATCGCGCTGAAGCATGTCGCGCGGCTGTGCGTCGCGACGATGCGGCCTTCCGATTTCGTCGGCCGGCTGGGCGGCGAGGAATTCGCCATCTGCCTGCCTGCAACCGAGAAGTCCTCGGCCCGCGCGGCGGCCGAGCGGCTGTGCAAGCGCATCGCCACCACCGCCGCCGATCTCGGCGAAATCTATCTGCCGATGACGGCTTCGATCGGCATTACCGAGATCATGCCTTCCGATACCGATGCCACGGCCATCCTGACGCGCGCCGACGAGGCGCTCTACCGTGCCAAGCACGGTGGCCGCAACCGGGTCGAGGCCTAGCCGTAGGCGGCCGAGATCGCGGCCGCCGCCCGGGCGACCAGCGGGCCCAGACTGGCGACTTCGGCATCGGTCAGTCGTGCCGTGGGGCCCGACAGCGATACCGCGGCCACCGGCCGGCCGTGCTCGTCGACGATCGCGGCGGCGATGCAGCGCAGGCCGACCTCGTGTTCCTCGTCGTCGATGGCGTAGCCGCGCTCGCGCACCCTGCCCAGATCGGCGCGCAGGCGGCGCGGGGTATCGAGCGTCTTGTGCGTGATGCGCGCCAGGCCATGGGCCTGCAGGATGCGGCTCAGTTCGTCGTCGCGCATATGGGCCAGCATCGCTTTGCCGGCGCCCGAGCAATGCAGCTTGACCCGCCCGCCCGGCCGGGCGATGGCGCGCATCATCTGGCGCGATTCGACCTGGCCCATGCAGATCGCCTCGCCGTCTTCCTCGACATAGAGGTTCACCGTCTCGCCTGACTCTTCCATCAGCCGCCGCATCGCCGGCCGGGCGATGGCGACGATGTCGCGGGTGCGGGTGAAGGCATTGCCGACGGTGAAGGCGCGGATGCCGATCTGCCACAGCCGCGCCTGGGCGTCGAAGCGCATGAAGCGCTCGGCCTCGAGCGTGGTCAGCAGGCGATGGGTGGTGGACGGCGCCAGGCCCACCACCTCGGCGATGTCGGTCAGCGCCATGCCCTCGTGGCTTTCGGCGACCGCGCCGAGAATGGCCAGCGCCCGGGTCAGCGACTGCACCTGCCCGGTGCGAGCGGTGGCGGCCTGCGCGCGCGGTTTGCGTTTGGCGGCCATGTCAGCGCGCGGCCTTCAGCGAGAAGGCCAGCGGCATCGCCGGCAGGTGGCGGGGCAGGCGGTACAGGCCATGCCCGGCCGGCACGGCCAGCGGCCAGATCCGCCATGGCACCTCTTCATGCTCATGCAGGAATTCGAGCCTCAGGCCCGCGTCGAGCAGGCCGCCGATGATCGCCGACAGCGGATGCGCCCATTCGTAGGTCCGGGGATGGGCCAGCGGCGTCGCGTCGCCGGTATAGGTCTCCGGTCCGTCGAAGGCGAGCGGCCGGTCGGGCGGCGTATGCCAGGGATGGGTCAGGACCAGGGCATCGCCGGCCTGTTCGAAGGCGAGGGCCGCGGGATGGGCGTCGGCCAGGTAGAGAAAACCGCCCGGCGCCAGCAGCGCGGCCACCGTCGCGGCCCAGCGCCTGATGTCGGGCAACCAGATGATGGTGCCCCAGGTGGCGTAGGCGATGTCGAACTGCCCCTCGACCAGGTCGCGGGCCGCGAGTACGTCACCCTCGACGAACCGGGCGGCGACGCCGGTCTCGCCGGCAAGGCGGCGCGCGCCGGCGATGGCGACGGACGAGAAGTCGATGCCGGTCACCGCGGCGCCGCGGCGGGCGAGGCTCAAGCTGTCCAGGCCGAAATGGCATTGCAGATGCACCAGCCGCCGCCCCGCCACGTCGCCGATCTCGGCCGCTTCGATGGGATTCAAGACGTCTTCGCCGGCGCGAAAGGCGTCGAGGCGGTAGAAACCGGTGGCGTCGCGCAGATGGATGGCGGCGCGGTCGTCCCAGTTGGCGCGATTGGCATCGGTATATGACATCCCGCTTTTCAGCCACGAAGCGGCGGGCCCGTCAAGCATGCGGCCTTGCCAGCATCGGCGGGGCGGGGTTTGATCGCCGGCCAAGGAGATGGATCGCCCCATGTTGAACGCCCTGCAAACGCCTTGCCTGCTGCTCGAAGAAGACCGGATGACCGCCAATATCGCGCGGCTGCGCGGGCGGCTTGCGCCGCTGGGCGTCACCCTGCGGCCGCATCTGAAGACGGCCAAGTCGCTCGACGTCGCCCGGCGGCTGACCCCCGGCCCGGCCACGGTCTCGACGCTGCGGGAGGCCGAGGAGTTTGCCGCCGGCGGCTTCCGCGACCTGGTCTACGGGGTCGGCATCGCGCCGGCCAAGCTCGACCGCGTGCTGGCGCTGCGCCGGCAGGGTGTCGATCTCGCCGTGGTGCTCGAATCGGTCGAGCAGGTGCAGGCGGTGGCCGCAACCGGCGCGGCGATCCCGGCACTGATCGAGATCGACTGCGACGGCCATCGCTCGGGCCTGCGGCCCGACGAGGGCGAGGCGATCGTCGCGGTCGGCCGGGCGCTGGTCGAGGGCGGCGCCACCTTGCGCGGCGTGCTGACCCATGCCGGCGACAGCTATGTCGCGCGCGGCGTCGCGGCGCTGGAAGCCTGCGCCGAGCAGGAGCGGGCCGGGGCGGTAGCGGCCGCCGCGATTCTACGGCAGGCCGGCCTGCCGTGTCCCACGGTCAGCGTCGGCTCGACGCCCACCGCCCATTTTGCCCGCGACCTGACGGGCGTGACGGAAGTGCGCGCCGGCGTGTTCGTGTTCTTCGATCTGGTGATGGCCGGCATCGGCGTCTGCACCGCCGATGACATCGCGCTGTCGGTGCTGACCACGGTGATCGGCCATCGCCGCGACAAGGGCTGGATCATCGTCGATGCCGGCTGGATGGCGATGTCGCGCGATCGCGGCACGGCCAGGCAGGCCGTCGACCAGGGCTACGGCCTGGTCTGCGATGCGGCCGGCTGGCCGCTCGACGACCTGATCGTCGTCGATGCCAACCAGGAGCATGGCATCGTCGCCCGCCGTCCCGGCACATCCGGCGCGCTGCCCGACCTGCCGATCGGCACGCTGTTGCGCATCCTGCCCAACCATGCCTGCGCCACCGGGGCCCAGCACGACCGCTATCACGTCGTCGGGCCGGAGGGTGCCCGTGCCGAATGGCCGCGCTTCCGCGGATGGTGAAGGCTGTCGCCCGCGATCCGGGCAAGCGGCGGCCGGACGCGGTGCCGGATTTTCTCGCGGCGCATGGCGACGAACCATCCGGCCTCGGCCGCCGCGATGCGTCGAGCTGGCTGTGACCTGGCTGGCCGGCGTCGACGGCTGCCGCGCCGGCTGGGTGATGGCGCTGGTCCGGCCCGAGGGGCCCGAGGCGGTGATCCGCGTCGTGCCGCATTTCGCCGATGTGCTGGCCGAAGGGTGCGACATCATCGCCGTCGACATGCCGATCGGCCTGCCCGAACGCGCCGGGCCGGGCGGACGGGGGCCGGAGCGGCTGGTGCGACGCAAGCTGCCCGGCCGGTCGTCGTCGGTGTTCTCGGTGCCGTCGCGCGCGGCGATCTATGCCGCCGATTACGCCGAGGCCTGCCGGATCGCGCTGGCGACCTCGGACCCGCCGCGCGCGTTGTCGCGGCAATTGTTCAACATCATGCCGCGCATCCGCGAGGTCGACGCCGCCTTGCGTGCCGAGCCGGCGATGGTGCCCCGCGTGTTCGAAAGCCATCCAGAGCTGGCCTTCTGCCGGATGAACGGCGGCCTGCCGCCGCCGAAGAAGAAGACTGCCGACGGCATGGCGGCGCGCCGCCTGCTGCTGGCCGAAGCGGGGCTGGCGGCAGGCGGCAAGCCGCCGCGCGGTGCCGCGATCGACGACGTGCTCGATGCTTTGGCCTGCGCGACGGTGGCGCGGAGGCTGTATCATGGCGCGGCGCTGTCGCATCCCGACCGGCCGCCGTGTGATGCGCACGGCTTGCCGATCGCGATCTGGACCTGAGGTGTGAGATGAGAGTTCCGGCCGCCATCCTGATTGCCTGCTGCCTTGCCGCCCCGGCCGCCGCGGCCGGGCTGAAGCAGGGCGAGGATCCCTTCGCCTATTGCGCTGTCCATGGCACGATCGACGAGCCGTCCGGCAGTTTCCGGCCGAACCCGGTGCCGGCCGCGCTGGTGCCGCTGATCCCCAAGGCGATGGGGCTGTCGGCCGGCACGCCGCTGCCGCCGGCCGGCCTCTACTGGCGTTGCATGGACAAGGCGGTCTGGGTCTGCTCGGTCGGCGCCAATCTGCCCTGCGCGGCCAAGGCCGACCGGTCGGCCACCAACGCGGGCGCGGAAAACTGGTGCCGCGAAAACCGCAACAGCGATTTCGTGCCGGCCTTCGCGGCCGGGCACGAAACCCTCTACAACTGGTCCTGCCGCGACGGCCAGGCGATCCGCGGCAAGGCCAACGGCACGGTCGATCGCCGCGGTTATCGCAGCGACATCTGGTACCGGGTCGACAAGCCTTAAGGCGCCTGGGTGCCCGTTCGCAGCGAGGCCAGGGTGCCCTCTTCGACCAGCCTGTCCACGGCCTCGGCCAATCGTGCTTCCGCGGTCGCGGACAGCGCGCCGACCGGCGGCAGCGACCGGCCGATCGGCATGCCGATCAGGGCGAAGGCACGCCGCACCGCCTCGGGGAACTGTTCGGCGAACAATGCATCCATCAACGGATGAAGATGGCGCTGGCGGGCAAGGGCTTCGGCGACCTGCCCCGCCTCGGCCAGCCGCTGCACCCCGGCCCAGTAGCCCGGCAGCAGCGCGGCGGAGGTGAGCACGCCGCCCCTGGCGCCCAGCATCACCTGCTCGACGAACAGCGTATCCTGGCCCGACAGCAGGCAGAAACGATCGCTGACCAGCCGCGCCGTCTGGTCGAAATGATAGAGATCGGTGCTGGACGCCTTCATGCCGACGATCAGCCCTTCGCGCTCGAGCTGGGCGATGGTGGCCGGCGGCGTGACCATGCCGGTGCGGTAGGGATTGTCGTAGAACACGACCGGCAGTTTCAGCGCCGGGACCAGGGACCGGAAGTAGCGGACCGTCCCTTCCTGGTCCGGACGGGCGTAATAGGGCGGAATCACCATCAGGCCGTCGGCCCCGGCCGCGCGATAGGCCTGGCCGCTTTCCAGGGCGCCGCCCAGGCCGGGGTCGAGCACCCCGGCGACCACGGGCACGCGGCCGCCGGCGGTCGTCACCGTGATCTCGACGATGCGCCGGCGGGTGGCGAGGCTGAAGGAATTCGCCTCGCCCGTGCCGCCGACCGGCACCAGGCCGGACGCGCCGTGCCCGATCTGGTAGTCGACGATGCGGGCAAGGCCGTCCTCGTCCAGCGAACCGTCGGGGTTCAGCGGCGTCGGAAAGGCCGGGATCAGGCCCTTGAACATCAGCTCGGCCATTGCCGCCCCCTCAAGCCAGGTTGATCCAGGTGGCCTTCAGCTCGGTATATTTTTCCAGCGCGTGCAGCGACTTGTCGCGGCCGAAGCCGGATTGCTTGAAGCCGCCGAAGGGCGAGGAAATGTCGCCGTGGTCGAAACAGTTGACCCAGACCACGCCGGCGCGCAACGCCGACGACGCCTTGAACGCCTTGTTGATATCGCGCGTCCAGACCGCGGCGGCAAGACCATAGGGGGTGTCGTTGCCGATCCGGATGGCATCGTCGATGTCGCGGGCGGCAATGGTCGCCAGCACCGGCCCGAAAATCTCCTCCCGGGCGATGGTCATGTCGCCGGTCACGCCGTCGAAAAGCGTCGTCTCGATGAAGCAGCCTTCCGCGGCGATGCGCTTGCCGCCCATGCGCAGCCGCGCCCCTTCGGCGACCCCCTTCTCGATGTAGTCCATCACCCGCCGGGTATGGCGGTCGTCGACCATGGCGCCCATTTCGGTCGCGGGATCGAGCGGATCGCCGACCTTGATCGCACCGCCGACCGCCATCACCTTCTCGACCACCCGGTCCTTGACGCTTTCCTCGACGACGAGGCGCGAGCCGGCATTGCAGACTTCGCCCTGGTTGTAGAAGATGCCCCAGGCCGCCGCGGTCGCCGCCGCGTCGAGGTCCGGCGCGTCGGCAAGGATGATGTTCGGGCTCTTGCCGCCGCATTCCAGGCCGATCCGCTTCATGTTCGACTGGCCGGCATATTGCAGGAAGTACTTGCCGACCTCGGTCGAGCCGGTGAAGGCCACGGCGTCGACATCCATATGCAGGCCCAGGGCGCGGCCGGCGGTCTCGCCGAACCCCGGCAGCACGTTGAAGACGCCGTCGGGAATGCCCGCTTCGGCCGCCAGCGCGCCAAGCCGGATGGCGCTGAGGGGCGATTGTTCGGCCGGCTTGAGGATGACCGAATTGCCGGCGGCCAGGATCGGCCCGAGTTTCCAGGCGGCCATCAGCAGCGGGAAATTCCAGGGCACCACCGCCGCGACGACGCCGAGCGCCTCGCGGCGGATCAGCGACACCGCGGTCCGCGCGGTCGGCGCCACCTCGTCATAGACCTTGTCGATGGCCTCGGCGTACCAGTCGATGCATTGCGCCGAAAGCGGCAGGTCGACGGCCAGGCTGTCGCGGATCGGCTTGCCCATGTCGAGCGTCTCGAGCAGCGCCAGTTCCTCGGTGTTGGCCGCGATCAGGTCGGCAAACGCCTTCAGCCGCTTCTTGCGCTCGCGCGGCGCCATGCGCGACCAGACGCCGCTTTCGAACGCGGCCCGCGCCGCCGCCACCGCCCGGTCGACATCCTCGCCGTCGCAGGCCGCGACCTGGGCCAGCATCTTGCCCGTCGCCGGATTGACGCAGTCGAAGGTCTGGCCCGACAGCGAGGCGACGTAGCGCCCGCCGACGAATGCCTGGCCGTTGAGGTGGAGCGCTGCGGCGCGCGCGCGCCAGTCGATGCTAGCGGACATGATGAAACCCCGAAAATGCGGCGGTGCGCCGGACGGCCGCAATGATAGGGCGTCCTTTTCAGCGCCATCAATTATTTTTTTGGATTTCTGAAAATTGAATTGGCTTGTTCGCCGACAGCCGTTATCGCTATAGACTGTCATGGCCTGCCGTCCCGGCGCAGCGCCGGTCGAACGAAACGGATTCCTGTCGTCCATGAAGAAAGCATCCGACACCGCCCGCCTGCCGACCGGCATGAGCGATCCCGACCAAGAAACCCAGAAGCTCGGCCAACGCATCCGCGATCTGCGGCTGAAGGCCGGCATGACCCTGACGGACCTGGCCAAGGCGACGGGTGTCTCGATCGGCACGCTGTCGCAGCTCGAGCGCGGCCTGGTTTCGCCGACGGTCCGCACGCTCTATACCGTCGCGAACGCGCTCGGCGTGATGCCGGCGTGGCTGATCGACCCCTCGCAGATCAAGAGCAGTTCTGCGGAAAGCCGTTATATCGTGCGCGCGGGCAACCGCTCGCGCCTGCTCGACATCGACGGCATCCGCAAGGACATCGCCTCGCCCGCCGCCAGCGATCGCCTGCGCGGCTTCTTCATGGTGATCCAGCCCAATTGCAACTCCGGCCCCCAGCCTTATTCGCACAAGGGCGAGGAGATCGGCTTTCTGCTGTCGGGCTCGCTCGAGCTTGAGATCGACGGCGAGACGTTCAGCCTGAACGAGGGCGACTGCTTCGCTTTTTCCAGCGACAAGCCGCACCATTTCGCCAACACCGGTTCGCGCGCCGCCTCGGTCTTCTGGGTGAATGCCGACATCTGAGGTTTTTAGTTTTCAGAATTTTGAAAACTGACATTGCGAATCTAAAAGCCGGCTGTCATAGTTCCTCCATGCCCACGGGCAAGCCGAACCGTCCCGCGGACGCGGCATTGCCGGGGCGCCCGGAAACACGAAGGACGCGGCAGCCTTGGCCCATTCATCTTCCGCATCGGACCTCAGCCCAGGGGCGGCGATCCTGCTGCTGGCGCCGCTGACGGCGGTGATGCTGCTGATCCTGGTCTACCCGCTCGGCGTGACGCTCTGGACCTCGGTCTATGACGGCCGCTTCTCCTTCGCCGCCTATGGCGAGCTCGCGACCAGCACGCTGTTCCTGAAAGTGCTGCGCAACACCTTCGAGATCGCGATCGGCGGCACGCTGGTCAGCCTCGTCCTCGGCTATCCCGTGGCGCTGCATCTTGCCGCGCAGCCGCCCCGGCGGCGCACCGCCTACCTGATCATGGTCATGCTGCCGTTCTGGACCAGCATCCTGGTCAAGAGCTTCGCGCTGGTCGCGGTGTTCGGCAATCAGGGGCTGATCAATCAGTTCCTGGGGCTGATCAGCGGCGGGACCATCAACCTGCCGATGATGTTCAACCGGGTCGGCGTCATCCTGGGCATGATCAACTTCCTGCTGCCCTTCATGATCCTGTCGATCCTCGGCAGCCTGCTTTCGCTCGACCGCCGCCTGATCCTCGCGGCCGAGACCATGGGCGCCGGGCCGCTCAGGATCTTCTGGAAGATCACCCTGCCGCTGTCGATGCCCGGCGTGATCGCCGGGGTCCTGATCAACGTCACCCTGTCGATCGGCATGTACATCACCCCGGCGCTGCTCGGCGGGCGGCAGGACATGATGGTCGCCAACCTCGTCGATTTCTACACGCGCCAGACGCTCGACTGGACCGCCGCCTCGGCGACCGCCATGGTCCTGCTGCTACTCTCGGGCATCCTGGTGGCGATGCTCGGCCGGGTGCGCGGCGCCGGCGGTCTTGCGGGGGCCGGCGCATGACCGAACTGTTCGGCACCAGCCGCGTCGCGCGCGGCATCGTCTCCACCGCGGCCTGGACCTGCTATCTGTTCCTGCTGCTGCCCAGCCTGATCGTGATTCCGATCTCGTTCGGCAACCCCGGGCAGATCGAATTCCCGCCGCGCCAGTTCACGCTGGAACTCTATCGGCAATTCTTCACCGATGCGGCCTGGTGGGGCTCGACCGTGCAGAGCCTCGTCGTCGCCTGCGTGACGACGCTGGCCGCCCTGGTGCTGGCGGTACCCGCTGCCTATGCCCTGGCGCGATCGCGGCTGCCGGGCCGTGCCGGCCTGCGCGGGCTGTTCATGATGCCGATGCTGGTGCCGGTCATCGTGCTGGGCCTCGGCCTCTATCTGCAGTTCTCGAGCTGGGGCCTGCTCGACACCACCGCCGGCGTCGTGCTGGCGCATATCATGCTGACCACCCCTTACATCATGGTCTCCGTGATGTCGGGTCTGCATCATTCCGACGTGGCGCTGGAAACCGTGGCCTCGATCATGGGCGCGTCGCGCGTCACGATCTTCTTCCGGGTCGTGCTGCCGCAACTCAAGGCCTCGATCGCGGTGGGGGCGCTGTTCGCCTTCCTGATGTCGCTCGACGAGGTGGTGGTGGCCTATTTCCTCACCGGCCAGAACAGCATGACCCTGCCGGTCAAGATGTACTCGTCCATCCGCTGGGAACTGACGCCGGTACTGGCCGCGGTTTCCACGCTGCTCACCGTGCTCTCGCTGCTGATCGCGCTCGGGATCATCAGGATGCAGGGCAAGACCGAGGCTTCCGCATGACCATCACCTCCGCCGACGCCATGATCGAGCTGGACGGCGTCGCCAAGAGCTATGGCGACGTCCACGCCCTGCGGCGAACCGACCTGTCGATTGCCAAGGGTGAATTCGTCACCCTGCTGGGCCCGTCGGGATCGGGTAAGTCGACGCTGCTCAACCTGATCGCCGGCATGATCGCGCCGAGCGCCGGGCGCATCGTGATCGACGGCCGCGACGCCACCACGCTGCCGACCAACCGGCGCGGGCTGGGCATGGTGTTCCAGAACTACGCGCTCATGCCCCACATGACCGTGTTCGAGAACATCGCCTTTCCGCTCCAGGTTCGCCGCCTGCCCAAGCCCGAGATCAAGCGCAAGGTCGCCGAGGCGCTGGACCTGATCCAGCTCGGCCATGTCGCCGACCGGCGGCCGCGCGAACTGTCGGGCGGGCAGCAGCAGCGGGTCTCGCTGGCGCGCTGCATCGTCTACAACCCGGCGCTGATCCTGATGGACGAGCCGCTGGGCGCCCTCGACAAGAAGCTGCGCGAGCAGATGCAGCTCGAGATCAAGCGCCTCCATGCCGAACTCGGCATCACCATGCTCTACGTCACCCACGACCAGGACGAGGCGCTGACGATGTCGGACCGCATCGTGCTGATGAATGGCGGGCGCATCGAACAGCAGGGCATGCCGGACGCGCTCTACTTCAAGCCGGAGACGGTATTTTCGGCCGAGTTCATCGGCTCGTCGAACCTCATTCCCGGCACGGTCGAGATCGCCGCCGACGGCACCTATCGGCTGAACACCGCGCTCGGCACCTTCCCGGCGCCCGCGCCGGACGCCGTGATGAAGGCCGGCGATCGGGCGGTGCTGCTGATCCGCCCCGAGAACATGGCCATCGAGGTTTCCGGCGAGACGACAAGCGTTCCCGGCCGCCTGGAGGATTCCATCCTGCTCGGCGGCGTCGTGCGCCACTTCCTGCGCTGCGCCGACGGCAGCTCGCTGATCGTCCAGGAACTGAACCAGCCCGGGCGCGGCGTCGCGCATCGCGGCGACCTGATCCAGGCCGGGTGGCTACCTCGCCACGCCCGCCTGCTGCCACCGCAACCGGCTGGCTGACCGGCACCCGACAATCACGACGATATAAAAAGGGGAAGTGCTTATGTCCAAGACCTTGCTCACACCATCCCGGCGCGGCCTGCTGCGCGGGGGCGCGGGCCTGCTCGGCCTCGCCGCGGCGCCTGCCGTCCTTACCCGCCGCGCCGCCGCCGCCGACACCACGCTGACCGTCACTTCGTGGGGCGGGGACTACAACAAGTCGGTCCGCGAAGTCTTCGCCGATCCGTTCACCGCCGCGACCGGTATCAAGGTCGTCCTGGTCGACAACGGCGACATGGCGAAGGTGAAGGCGCAGGTCCAGGGCAACAATGTCCAGTGGGATGTCATCGACGCCCCCGCCGCCTTCGCGACCTCCGGTGCGCGCGACAAGCTGTGGGAAGCGCTGGACATGTCGATCATCAAGCCCGGCCCGCTGATCGCCCCGGCCGAACCGGACTACATGCCGCTCTACCTCTATAGCGGCGGTCTGCTGTGGAATGACACGCGCACCCCGGGCGACAAGCATCCGGTCGACTTCGCCGGTTTCTACGATTTCAAGAAATTCCCCGGGCGCCGCGTGATGCGCTCGCTGGCCTCGGAGACGCTGGAAGTCGCGCTGGTGGCCGACGGCGTCGCGCCGAAGGATCTCTACCCGCTCGACGTCGAGCGCGCCTTCCGGGTGCTCGACCGCATGAAGCCGCATGTCTCGAAATGGGCCGCGACCACGCCCGACCAGGTGAACGCGGTCGTGCAGAACGAGGGCGACTTCTCCTACAGCTATTTCAACCGGGTGAAGTCGGCCCAGAAGGCCGGCGCGCCGCTCGCCTTCTCGTTCGAGCAGACCGTGAACTCGCTCGACTATTTCGCGGTCCCCAAGGGTACGAAGAACAAGGAAGCGGCGATGCGCTTCATCGACTTCTGCCTGAAGCCGGACCGGCAGGTCGCGTGGGCGGTCCGCGGCTATTATCTGCCGAACAGCGTGGCCGCGATGGACGAGGTGAAGAACTCGCCCGCCAAGGAATTCCTGCCCGACCTGACCAACGGCAAGAACGTCATCGTCGATTCGAAATGGTGGGGCGAGAACTACACTGCGGTGCAGAAGCGCTATGCCGAATGGATGCTGACCTGATCGGTTGCTGAACCGGCCCCGTCCCGCCATCCGGGGCGGGGCCTGATATCCTCCATCCCCTGTTGACCGGTTCCTCGCCATGTCCCATGCCGCCTTCCTCGCCGAGCTGACGTCGATTCTCGGATCGCGCTACGTCCTGACCGACGCCGGCGATATCGGGGCGTTCCTGACCGATCATCGCGGCCGCTATCACGGCACGGCGCTGGCCGTGGTGCGGCCGGCCTCGACCGAGGAAGTCTCGCGGGTGGTGAAGGCCTGCGCCGCGGCCGATGTCGTCGTGGTGCCGCAGGGCGGCAATACCGGCCTGTGCGGCGGGGCGACCCCGCTGGACCCGCGCCCGGCGATCGTCATCCGCCTGGACCGGATGAACCGGGTCCGCGCGCTCTCGCCGGCCGAGGAGACGATCGTCGTCGACGCCGGCTGCGTCCTGGCCGACATCCAGGCGGCCGCGGCAAAGGAGGGGTTGCTGTTTCCGCTCAGCCTGGGTGCCGAGGGCAGTTGCCAGATCGGCGGCAACATCTCGACCAATGCCGGCGGCATCGCCGTGCTGCGCTACGGCAACATGCGCCAGCTGGTGCTTGGCCTGGAAACCGTGCTGGCGGACGGCACGGTGCTCGACAGCCTGCGCCGCCTGCGCAAGGACAATGCCGGCTATGACCTCAAGCAGCTTTTCATCGGCGCCGAGGGCACGCTCGGGCTGGTCACGGGTGCCGCCCTCAAGCTGTTCCCCGGCATCCGCTCGCGCTCGATCGCGATGATGCAGCTCGCCGGCGTCGAACAGGCCCTGGAGATGTTTGCGCTTGCCCGCAAGGTGTTCGGCGAGAGCATCTCGAGCTTCGAGATCATCGGCTCGTCCTACATGGATTTCGTGCTGCGCCATGTTCCCGGCACCGTCATGCCGTTCGGCCAGAAGGCGCCGTGGTATCTGCTGCTGGAAGTGGGCGATTCTCAGCCCGACGCCCCGCTTGCCGCCACCATGGAAGCCCTGCTGGCCGATGCTTTCGAGGCCGGCCTGATATCGGATGCGACCATCGCCGCGAGCCTCGCGCAGGAAGAGGCGATCTGGAAGCTGCGCCATGGCGTGACCGGCGAATTCAAGCTGGCGGGCAAGACGATGTCGCACGACACGTCGGTGCCGGTAGCCGAGCAGCCTGCCTTCGTCAGGCGGGTCGAGGACGGCGTGCTGGCGGTCTATCCCGACGCGAACGTGATGATGGTCGGCCATATCGGCGACGGCAATATCCACGTCGTGGTGCTGTTCCCGCATGAGCGCTTCGCGACGCCCGAGGCATTCGAGGAAGCCTCCGACGTCATCGACGTGATCATCGATGACGTCGCCATGGAACTCGGCGGCTCGATCACCGCCGAGCATGGGGTGGGCGTCACCTATCGCAAGCGTCTCGCCCGTACCAAGAACCCGGTCGAGCTGGGGATGATGCGGCAGATCAAGACGCTGATGGACCCGAAGAACATGATGAACCCGGGCAAGCTGTTCCTGCCCGCGACGGCCGGCTGATCCCGGAAACCGCCATGACCGGATCTCGCCCGCTGCCGCCCAGCGTCTACCCGCTCGATGCGCCGCCGGCGCCCGCGACGCCGCCGCTCGACGGCTCGCGCCATGCGTCGGTCGCCATCATCGGCGGCGGCATCGTCGGCCTGACAACGGCGCTGCATCTGGCCGAGGCCGGGACCGATGTCGTCGTGATCGAGGCGAACGAGCCGGGGTGGGGCGCCTCCGGCAACAACGGCGGCCAGCTCAATCCGGGCCTGAAATTCGATCCCGCCACGGTCGAGGCCAGCTGGGGCCCGGATCTCGGCCGGCGCATGGTCGCGTTCGGCTGGGACACGGCCAATCGTGCGTTCGCGCTGATCGATCGCCTGGGCATCGCCTGCGATGCCCACCGGGGCGGCACGCTGCGCGTGGCGCGCAGTGCCAAGGCCCAGCGCGACGTGGCCACGACCGCGCGCCAATGCATCGATCGCGGCCTGCCCGTCCGCTATCTCGACACGGAAGCCAGCCGCGAGGCGGCCGGCACCGACGCCTATTTCGGCGCGATGATCGATGCCAGCGGCGGCAGCCTCAACCCGCTCGCCTATTCGCGCGGCCTCGCGCGCGCCGCGCTGGCGGCCGGTGCGCGGATCCACGGCGGCACCCGGGCCCTCGGCCTCGCGCGCACCCGGGGCGGGTGGTCGATCACGACGGCGACGGGCACGCTGGTCGCGGAAAAGCTGCTGATCGCGACCAACGGCTTTACCGACGATCTCTGGCGGGATCTGCGGCGGACCATCGTGCCGGTCTACAGCGCCATCGCCGCGACCGAGCCGCTGCCGGACGAACGCCGCGCCGGGCTGATGCCCACGCGTCTCTCGGTCTACGAAAGCGGGCGGATCACCGTCTATTACCGGCTCGATGCCCAGGGCCGCCTGCTGATGGGCGGGCGCGGGCCGATGCGTCCCATCGACTCGCCGGCGCCGATTGCCTATCTCACCGACTACGCGGCGCAGCTCTGGCCGCAATTGAAGGGCGTGCGCTGGACCCATGGCTGGAACAGCCAGCTCGCCATCACCAGCGACCATTGGCCCCATATTCACGAACCGTCGCCGGACGTGCTGATCTATCTCGGCTGCAACGGCCGGGGCGTGGCGCTCGGCACCGCCATCGCGGAGCAGCTGGCCGGGCGGCTGCGGCAAGGCGCGGCCGCCCCGCTCGACCTGCCGGTGGTGCCCGCGAAGCCCATTGCCTTCCACGACTTCTGGCCGCTCGGCGTCAGGGCGGAAATCCTGCGCGCCCGGATCCTCGACCGACTGGGCCTCTGACGCCCGGTCGCGGTTCAGGCAGCCTCGCCGAACCGCGTGTCGATCAGCCCCAGTATGTCCTTCATGATCGCCGACAGGTCGTAATCCTTGGGCGTATAGACGGCCGTGATGCCGCCGGCCTTCAGCCGCCGGGCATCCTCGGGCGGGTTGATGCCGCCGACGATGACGGGAATGTCGGACAACCCCGCCTTGTTCATCCGCTCGATCACCTCGGTGGCCAGCGGCACATGGCTGCCCGACAGGATCGACAGCCCGACCAGGTGGACGCCTTCCTCCAGCGCGGCGTTGACGATCTGCTCGGGCGTCAGGCGGATGCCCTCGTAGACCACTTCCATGCCGCAATCGCGCGCCTTGACCGCGATCTGCTCGGCGCCGTTGGAATGGCCGTCGAGGCCGGGCTTGCCGATCAGGAGCTTCACGGGCCGGCCGAGCCACTTGGCGACCTCGGCGGCCTGGCCGCCGCATCAAGTTCCTCGTCGGCAAGCCCGGCCTCGACGGCCATTCCAACGGCGCCGAGCAGATCGCGGTCCGGGCGCGGGATTGCGGCATG
>JAEYTW010000422.1 GCA_023433835.1 Pseudomonadota bacterium
GCAGCAGGGTGTCGATCGCCGCGACGCCCAAGCCGACCGCCGGTGCGGAAGCCGCCGGTCTGCGGCCATGGGGGCGCCGGCCCCGGAGGACCGCCAGCTCGGCCCGCAGAGATGCCAAGGCTGCCGTCGTCATGCCTGAACCCTATAGTTCATGATATGTTCTAGCCCACCGGCGGCACGAGATCAAGCGACTCTACGGAACTACCTGGCGGCGAACTGCATTTCTGCGTCATCACGCCATCTGACGGAGAACTTCCATGGGCCGCATGAATTCGATCGCCATCTTCGGGGCCATCCTGGCCATCCTGGGCCTGGTCGGCCTGGCCATCCCGGTGTTCACCACCCAGCAGACCAAAGATGTCGCCAAGGTCGGCGATCTCAAGATCCAGGCCACGGAAAGCACCTCGCATGTCGTGCCGCCGCTGGTCGCGGGCGGGGTGCTGGCGGTGGGTGTCGTGCTGCTGGGCGCGGGCTTTTATCGCCGCGGCTGACCCCGGCGGAACTTTCCCGTTCCTGCCGCATTGGGGCCCCAGTTCTCATTATCCGCGGGGATTTCCATGCACCGCACGTTCGTCACGGCGATCCTCGGGATCGTGCTGGCCCTGGGGCTGACCCTCGGGCTGGGCTGGGGCCTTACTCATCTGCCGGAAGGCGGCGCCCCCGTGGTGCCGCCGATGCTGGCCGCTGCCATGCTCGGCATCGGCCTGTTGCTGATCGGCGCGGGATTCTACCGCCGCAACTGAGGCTTGCGACAAAACGCCGCGTTTTCCCCTTTAGGCGCTGTTGATAGTTGTTTGCAATTGCAATAGCGTCCGGCCGTCAGTTGGAACGGTCACGAGGGGGTATTCGAGATGATCAGCCGGATTTCGCGCCTGTTGGCGGTCACGGCACTGGTGTCGCTGCCGATGACGGCGGCCTTCGCCCAGACCGCCGCCGAGAAGCAGGCGGTCGTCGCTGGATACGCCGATATCGCCGCCGCCACCTACGGCGACGCGTTGACCACCGCCAAGGCGCTGCAGCAGGCCGTCGATGCCCTGATCGCCAAGCCGTCCGAGGAGACGATGAAGGCGGCGCGCGCCGCCTGGATCGCCGCGCGTCCGTCCTACCAGCAGTCCGAGGTCTATCGTTTCGGCAACAAGATCGTCGACGACTGGGAGGGCAAGGTAAATGCCTGGCCGCTCGACGAAGGCCTGATCGACTATGTCGATGCCGGCGCCTACGGCGAAGCCTCCGACGAGAATCCGTCGCGCACCGCCAACATTATCGCCAATCCGAAGGTCAAGGTCGCCGGCAAGACCGTCGATGCCCGCAAGATCGACGCCAAGCTGTTGCGCAAGCTGCACGAGGCCGGCGGGGTCGAGGCCAATGTGGCGACCGGCTATCACGCCATCGAATTCCTCCTCTGGGGCCAGGATCTGAACGGCACCGGCCCGGGCGCCGGCAACCGGCCCTGGACCGACTACGCCAAGGACGGCTGCACCAACGGCCATTGCGACCGCCGCGCGCAGTATCTGAAGGCCGCGACCGACCTGCTGGTCTCCGATCTCGCCTGGATGGCCAAGCAGTGGGCCAAGGACGGCAAGGCCCGTCAGGGCCTGGTCAAGGCCAAGCCCGACAACGGCATCACCACAATGCTGACCGGCATGGGCAGCCTGTCCTACGGCGAGCTGGCCGGCGAGCGCATGAAGCTCGGCCTGATGCTGCACGACCCGGAGGAGGAGCATGACTGCTTCTCCGACAACACTCACAATTCGCACTATTACGACGTCATCGGCATCCGCAACGTCTATCTCGGCGAATATGCCCGGGCCGACGGTTCGCCGCTGAAGGTCGCCAGCCTGTCGTCGGTGGTGGCCAAGGCCGATCCCGCGCTCGATGCCGAGATGAAGTCGAAGCTCGAGGCCACGGTCGCCGCGATGACCGTGCTGAAGCAGCGGGCGGAAACCAAGGAAGCCTACGACCAGATGATCGGGCCGAACAATCCCGAGGGCAACGCCGTGGTGCAGGCGGCGATCGACACGCTGACCGCCCAGACCAGGACGCTCGAGCGTGTCGTGGCGGTGCTGAAGCTGAAGCCGATCAAGCTCGAAGGCTCCGACAGCCTCGACGACCCCGCCAAGGTCGGCAAGAAGTAATCCCCGACAGTATCAGGCAGCGGGCCGTCGCATGACCGGCGGCCCGCGACCCACGCGCTTTACCAAGAGTTGACGATGATGATCGGACGGACCTCGTTCATTGCCGCGGCGACGCTCGCCGCTTCGCTCGGGGCCGCCGGTCTCGGCTGGGCGGTCGACAACAACCGCCTCGAACCCGGCGAGGGCGATCCCGGCGGGGCCGCGACCTCGCATGCCGACATCAATACCTCGGCCTTCTCGCATTCCTCGGCCAACATGTCGTTCGAGAAGGAGCTCGACTTCAAGGTCGGCGACGGCATCTTCCGCAAGCTGTGGGTGGCGGCCCCCTCGTCGACCACCTCGTCCGACGGGCTGGGCCCGCTCTACAATTCCCGATCCTGTCAGGGCTGCCATCTGAAGGACGGGCGCGGCCGTCCGCCGGCGCCCGGCGAGGAGGCGGTTGCCCTGTTCCTGCGCCTGTCGGTGCCGCCGACCAACGACGAGCAGCGCGAGGCGCTGAAGACGTTCCGCCAGGCAACGATTCCCGAGCCGACCTACGGTGGCCAGTTGCAGAACTTCGCCATCCACGGCTTCCTGGCCGAAGGCGAGATGGTCATCGCCTACAAGGATCGCAGGATCAGGCTGGCCGACGGCACCGCCGTCACGTTGCGCGCCCCGACCTATTCGGTGCGCAACCTTAACTACGGCCCGATGCGGCCGGACGTGATGATGTCGCCGCGCATCGCCCCGCCGATGATCGGCCTTGGCCTGCTCGAGATGATTCCGGCCGAGGCGATCCTGGCCAATGCCGATCCCGACGACAGGAACGGCGACGGCATCCGCGGCCGGGCCAATACCGGGTGGGACGTGACGACCGACCGGCCGATGCTGGGCCGGTTCGGCTGGAAGGCCGGCGAGCCGACGATCCGCCAGCAGGTCGGCCACGCCTTCGCCGGCGACATCGGCCTGTCCTCGGCCATCGCGCCGATCTCGTCGGGCGACTGCACGCTCAACCAGAAGGCCTGCCTCGATGCGCCCGACGGTGCCGATCCGGTCGAGCATGTCGAGGTCACCCGGCGCATGATGGACCTCGTCACCTTCTATTCGCGCAATCTGGCCGTGCCCGCCCGCCGCAATCCCGGGGCGCCGCAGGTGCTGGCCGGCAAGAAGCTGTTCCACGAACTCGGCTGCGCCGCCTGCCACGTGCCGAGCTTCCGTACCGCCAGCGATCCGGAACGGCCCGAGCAGTCCGACCAGCTGATCTGGCCCTATACCGACCTGCTGCTGCACGATATGGGCGAGGACCTGGCAGACAACCGGCCGGAAGCCGCGGCCGGCGGGCGCGACTGGCGCACGCCGCCGCTCTGGGGTGTCGGCCG
>JAEYTW010000398.1 GCA_023433835.1 Pseudomonadota bacterium
CCGCGGTGGTCTCCGCGCCGGCGGCGGCACGGGGGCGGCTGCGGCAGCAAGCCCTGCACGGCCTCGTCGACGATGCCCTGGGATCGGCCTGGGAGGATCCCGACAAGGCGCCGGCCGACCTGGTCGCCGCCATCGTCGCCCAGGCCGCGCAGCGCGGGCTGGACGATCCGACCGGCCGGCTGGACGACGAACTGCCACATCCGACCGACAGCCACCCGCCGACCCGCGCGCGCCTCGCCGCCCTCGGCCAGGACCTGTCGGCCGCGCTGATCGCCGAGGTGACGGCCCCGCCCGAACCGGAAGCCATAGCCCGCCTCGGCGGCTACCTCGCCGATCCGGCAGCCGTGACCCGCGAGGCGACCACGCGCTTCATAGCGCGCGCGACCGAGTCGGCGCAGGAGGAACAAGCCGACCTCGAGGCCCAGGCCGCCGCGGTCGGCGACGAGGCGGTGCCATTGCACGAGTACACGACGGCCACCGCCTTCGTCAGGTTTGCGGGATCGGCGATCCTTCTCGGCGGCGCCGTTGCGCTGGCCCTGTTCAAACTGAACATCGAGCCCATCGCCCTGGCGGTGGTCATCGCCATCCTCGTTGCGGCCGGCCTGGCCTGCGCCGGCAGCGCGCTGCTCGCCCTGCGGCGAGCCCGCCTACCCTTTCTGGTGCTGAACCGGGATTCGTTCACCCATCGGCATCTGGACCGGCCGATCGCCTGGTCCGACGTCGTGGGATTCCATGTCTACCCGCGCTCCGACATTGCGGTGACCGAGGTGGCATTGAGCGAGGGCGCGCCGTTTCCCGGGCGGGTCGGCGGCTGGTGGCGCATCACGGTCGAGCCCGAACGCCGCTTCATCCGCTTCAAGGCGGAACCGCCGCTCGAGCTCGGGGTCGGGGGCTTCGCCGAACTGATGTATCGCTATCTCGAGGCCGATCGGGCGCGGCGCACCCTCGATGGCGAAGGACCGCCGCCTTAAATCCGGTCAGACCGGGGCGAAGGACGCCATGTCGAGCGGCGTGTTCATGTCGACCCCGGTGCGTTCGTAGCCGCGCTTGAAATCGGCCATGTGACGGGTCATCCAGCTGCGCGCGCCCTCGGCGTCGCGCGCGGCGAGCAGGGCGTAGATCGCCTGATGCGCCGCCAGGATACGCGCCTGGGTCTTCAGCCGCGGCAGAATGATCCTGCCGGCCGGCAGGAATAGCAGCCCGATCGGCTCGCGCGCCAAGGCCAGCGCCCGGTTGCCGGCGTTCCGGGCGACGATTTCGTGGAATTCCATGTCGAGGCGCACGACCTCGTCGATGTCGTCGAGCGACTTTTCCATCCGCGCGATGTTGTCGGCCAGCCCGGCCAGGCCATCCGTGGTGATGTGGACGGCCGCCGCCGCCGCCGCCACCGGCTCCAGCGCCATCGACGTCTCCCACAATTCGCGGAAGGTCACTTCCTGCATGGCCAGCGCGCGCGAGGCGCGCGAGGCAAGGTCCATGTAGTGCGGCAGCGTGATCGTCAGCCGCTTGCCGCCCTCGCGCGCCACGAAACCGGAATGCTCGAGCAGCCGGATGCCTTCCCGCACCGTCGAGCGGTTGACGCCGAACTGGCGGGCCAGGTCGAGCTCGGAGGGCAGCTGGTCGCCCGGTGCCAGCCCGCCCGAGACGATCTGGTGCTCGATGGCGTCGAAGATCTGCTGATAGGCCGGGGCGATGGCCAGCGGCTTGAACAGGTCGCTCTTCATACGTCGTTTCCTTGTGCGTCCACAGGCGTAGTCATACCCCATTGCCTGTCGGCTTGTCGTCATTTATACATGTCGGACTGTCGGACCGTCGAACAGCGGGTCGGACGGGCAACGAAGTCAGGGTGGAAACGGATGGCTGAAACGGCCCCGCAGGCGACAAACGTCCTGGTTACGCGTGACGGCGATTGCGCCGTGATCACGCTGAACCGGCCGGACAAGCTCAATCCGCTGGACCGCGTCACCATCGCGGCGCTGCTCGACATCGTCACCGGGCTCGAGGGCGAGCGCGCCTTGCGCAGCATCGTCATCACCGGCGCCGGGCGCGCCTTCTCGGCCGGCGGCGACCTCGACGGCTACCTGTCGCTCTATCGCGATCCCCAGGCCTTCCGTGTCTTCCTCGACAATTTCTACCGGCTGCTGGCGGCCATCGAGCGGTCGGAGAAGATCTACATCGCCGCGATCAACGGCCCGTGCGTCGCCGGCGGCCTCGAACTCCTGCTGTCCTGCGACGTCGTGCTCGCCGCCGATACCGCTGTCATCGGCGACGGCCACCTCAATTTCGGCCAGTTGCCCGGCGCCGGCGGCTCGCAGCGCCTGCCGCGCGCGATCGGCGCCCTGCGCGCCAAGCACCTGATGCTGACCGGGCGGATGATCGACGCGGCCGAGGCCGAGCGCATCGGCCTGGTCGGCGAAGTGGTGCCCGCGGCCGACCTCATGGCGCGCGCGCGGGCCTTCGCCCGCGACCTGGCCGCCAAGAGCCCGGCCGGCCTGCGCGGCGCCAAGTACCTGGTCAACCAGGGGATGGCCGGCACGCTGGAAAGCGGCCTGCAGCTCGAAATCGCCTATGTGCACAACTACGCGACATCAGAGGCCGATGCGACCGAAGGCCTGGTCGCCTTCAAGGAAAAGCGCAAGCCGGCTTACGGCTGCGCCTGAGGAGTATCTTCTTATGTGGGGCTTACGCGACAAGTATTCGATCAGCGGCATCGGCCAGACCGCCTTCACCAAGGCATCGGGCCGCACCGTGCTCGACATGGCGTCCGAGGCGTGCAAGGCCGCGGCCGAGGATGCCGGCATGGACCTGAACGAGATCGACGGCATCATCTCGTTCCATTTCAACGATTCGATCCCGGCGATGGCCGTGGCGTCGAACCTCGGCATCCCCGCGGTCATGCACGCGGTCGATTACACTGCCGGCGGCAACGGTGCCAACCTGATCATGCTGGCCGCGACCGCGGCGATCGAGGCGGGGCTGGCCAAGAACGTGCTGTGCTATCGCGCGATGAACGGCCGGTCGGGCTTCCGCCTGGGCGGCGGCCGCGAATTCTCGGCCCAGGGCATCACGCAGTACACCGCGCCCTTCGGCTGGATCACCTATCCGCAGGCGATGGCGATGTGGGCCCGCCGCCATATCGTCAAATACGGCACCACCGCCGAACAGCTGGGCCAGGTCGCCATCACCTTCCGCGAGAATGCCGGCCGCAACGAGGCGGCGATGCAGCGCGCGCCGATCACGATGGACGATTACATGGCGTCGCGCATGATCGTCGAGCCGTTCCGCATGCTGGATATCTGCCTGGAATCGGACGGCGCCTGCGCCTTCCTGATCACCGGCAAGGACCAGGCGAAGGACCTGCGCCAGAAGCCGGTCTACATCACCGGCGGCGCCTATGGCGGCGGCCCGTCGCAGGGCGACGATCTGTTCGACGCCATCCGCTGGCCCGACCATTCGCAGAACTACGCCGCCTATATCGCCGACGACCTCTGGGCCTCGGCCGGGCTGAAGCCCGATGACGTCGACGTCGCCGAGATCTACGACTGCTTCACCTACAGCGTGCTGATGCAGCTCGAGGGCCTCGGCTTCTGCAAGCCGGGCGAAGGCGGCCCGTTCGTGCAGGACGGCCATCTGGCCCGTGGCGGCAAGCTGCCGACCAACACCCATGGCGGCCTGCTGTCGGAAGCCTATATCCACGGCACCAACCACGTGCTGGAAGCCGTGCGCCAGCTGCGCGGCACCGCCGGCGCCCGCCAGATCGCCGATGCCGAGATCGCCTTGACCACCGCGGGCGCGATGACCTGCGGCAGCGCGATGCTCCTGAGGAACTGATCGCCCGATGAACACCCCCGCATACAACAAGCCCCTGCCCGCCCCCGATCCCGATTCGGCCCCGTTCTGGGAAGGCGCCCGCGCGCACGAGCTGCGCCTGCAGCGCTGCGACGATTGCGGCACCCATCGCTATCCGGCCGGCCCGCATTGCCCGTCCTGCCGTTCGACCG
Source organism: Pseudomonadota bacterium (assembly GCA_023433835.1). GTDB lineage: Bacteria > Pseudomonadota > Alphaproteobacteria > Ferrovibrionales > Ferrovibrionaceae > JAFKFH01. The sequence goes on from JAEYTW010000398.1 coordinate 4,002, forward strand.
CGGCCACCTGGATCAGGGCGTCGGGCCGCGGCAAGGTCTATTCCTGGATCGTCGTCGTGCATCCCGTGCCCAAGGAGGTTTATCACCAGGACGTGCCCTATGCCGTCGCGCTGATCGACCTGGAGGAAGGCGTGCGCATGGCGTCCAACATCGTCGGCTGCGATCCGCGCGCCATCACCGCCGACATGCCGGTCGAGGTGGTGTTCGATGCGGTGACGCCGGAAATCACCCTGCCGAAGTTCCAGCCGGCGTAAGACCTGTGGATTTCCTCCGCGCCTCGCCCCTGCTGGCCGGCCTCGCCGCGATGTCGCGGGCTGAGCTGCAGGCCCTGCAGCTCGCCAAGATCCGCGCCCAGATGGCGCGGCTGTGGGAGACCAGCCCGTTCTATCGCGCCCGCTGGCAGGCGGCCGGCATCCGGCCGGAACACGTCACCAGCCTCGACGACTTCCGCCGCCTGGTGCCGACGGTCAACAAGCAGGATTTCCTGCAGGACCAGACCGACCATCCGCCGTTCGGCGGCCGGTTGGGCATCCGGCGCGAGGATGTCGCGCTGGTCTCGATGACCGGCGGCACGTCCGGCCAGGGCCAGGAAGTCTACGGGCGCAGCCAGGCCGACATCGCCATCCAGGGCCATCTGCATTTCCTGCCCTGGTTCATGGCGGGCCTGCGCCCCGGCCACCTGGCGCTGAACTGCGTGCCGGCCGGCGGCCTGACCACCGGGGGTTGGGGCCCGTCGGAAGGTTTCCGCCTGGCCGGCGCCACCGCCTTCCATGCCGGCGGAACCTTGAGCACCGAGGCCAAGATCGACCTGCTGCTGCGTTTCGGCGAGCTGCATTTCATCTATGCCTCGACCAACTACCTGCACACCCTGACCCAGGCCTTCCTGCGCCGCGGCATCGTGCCCGCGGAACGCTTTCCCATGCTGGCGGGTATCCAGATCGCGGCCGAAGGCTATCCGTCGGAATGGGCGCGGGAGACGCAAAAGCTGTGGGGCTGCGCGCTGCATGAAGGCTACGGCAGCACGCAAGGGGCCGGTTTCGTCGCCACCACCTGCGACCAGGGCATCGTGCGCGAGGACCGCGAGCGCGGTCTGATGCGCATCCTGGAGTGGCTGAACTACGCCGAGGTGATCGACCCCGATACCGGCCTGCATGTCGGGCCGGGCGAGGAAGGCGAGATCGTGCTGACCAACCTCGACATCGAAGGTTCGCCCGTCATCCGCTTCGCCACCCGCGACAAGGCGCGCTGGTACCCGCCCGAGTATTGCGGGGGCGGCTTGCCCTGGGGCGGCATCGAGGCCGGCTCGATCGGCCGCTACGACGACATGATGAAGGTGCGCGGCAACAATATCTGGCCGCTGGCCGTCGACACCGTGGTCTTCGCCAGCCCCGAAGTCGCCGAATATGTCGGCCGCGTCTATGTCGACGACGAGGGCAAGACGGAAGTCGAGCTGCGCCTGGCGCTGAAGCCCGATGCCTGCAGCGACGAGGCGCGACCCGCTTTGTTCCAGGGCCTGCGCGAGACCCTGAAGGCCCGCACCAACGTCTGGATGCAGATCCGCGAAGTGCCGTTGGCCGAGCTGCCGCAGTTCACCTACAAGGCGCGGCGCTGGACCGACGAGCGCAAGTCGGGCTACCGCCCGGGGGCGGCACCATGAACCGCGAAGAGGAATTGGCGCTGCTGCGCCGGATCGAGACGCAGGCGGCGCGGCTGCTGGATACGCCGGACGCGCTGATGGCCGGGCAATACCGCCATCTGCACGGCCGGATCAGCGCCTTGATCGCCATTCTGACGTCGACGCCACAAGAGCGCGCGTTTGTTAGGGAGAACGACCATGCCGAGACTGACGGGCCGCGTGGCCCTGATCACGGGAGCGGCGTCGGGCCTCGGTGAGGCCACCGTCCGCCGCTTCGTCCAGGAAGGCGCCCGCGTCGTCATCGCCGATATCGACGAGGGCCGCGGCGAACGCCTGGCCCGCGAACTCGGGCCCGACACCGCGTTCGTGCCTTGCGACCATACCAAGCGTGCCTCCTGCACCGCGGCGGTGCAGGCGACGTTGAGCCGCTTCGGCCGCCTCGACATCCTGCACAACAACGCGGGCGGGCCGTTCGCCGGCTCGGTCGAGAGTGCCGACGATGCGGTGCTGGAGCGTGTCATCGGCGTCAACCTGCTCGGCGTCTTCAAGATGACGCAGGAAGCGCTGGCCGCGCTGCGCGAATCGGCGGCGAAGCACGAGGCCGGCGCGGCGATCCTGTTCACCTCGTCGCTGCAAGGCGTCAAGGCGCGGCCGAACTATTCGGTCTATACCGCCGCCAAGCACGGCATCGTCGGGCTGGTGAAGAGCCTGGCGCTGGAGCTGGCCCCGGCCAATATCCGCGTCAACGCGGTCTGCCCGACGGTGACCGAGACCCCGATGCTGGCCAAGTTCCTGCCCGGCATGGCCGACGACATGGAGGAGGCGCGCAAGCGTTTCCGCGCCACCATTCCGCTGGGCCGCATGCCCGAGACGGTCGACACCGCGAACGCCCTCTTGTTCCTCGCCTCCGACGAGGCGCGGATGATCACCGGCGTCGCCCTGCCGATCGACGGCGGACAGATGGCGGGATGACGATGCTGCCCAATCTCACCGATCTCTCCGGCCAGGTCGCGGTCGTCACCGGTGCCGCCGGCGGCCTCGGCGCGCTCGCCTGCCGCACCTTCGCCACCGCCGGGGCGGACATCGTGCTGGTCGGCCGCGATGCCGGGAAGCTCGAAGGCCAGATCCCGGCGATCGAAGCACTCGGCCGCCGCGCTATCGCGATCCCGGCCGACGTCACCGACCGCGCCTCGGTCACCGCGATGGCCGGAAAGGCCGCCTCGGCCTTCGGCCGCGTCGACATCCTGCTGAACAATGCCGGCGTCACCTCGCCCAAGGATCTGTTCAGCCTGACCGATGCCGACTGGCACGCGGTGATGGACACGTCCGCCACCGGCACTTTCCTCTGCGTCCAGGCGCTTGCCCCCACGATGATCGCGGCAAAATCCGGCCGCATCATCAACATGGGCTCGATCCTGTCGCTGCGCGGCATGGCCCGCCGCGTCGCCTATGCCGCGGCCAAGGGCGCGGTCGCCAACCTGACCCGGGCGCTGGCCTTCGAGCTCGGCCCCCACGGCATCACCGTCAACGCGCTCGGCCCCACCGTGATCGAGACCGACCTGAACCGCGAGCTGATCCAGACGCAGCCCGAACTGTACCGCGCCGTGCTCGACCGCACGCCGATGGGCCGGCTGGGCAAGCAGGACGATCTCGCCGGCGCCCTGCTGTTCCTCGCCTCGCCCGCCGCCGGCTACATCACCGGCCAGGTACTGTGCGTCGACGGCGGCTATACCGCGGGATGACGACCATGGCCGATTTCGACGCCGCCGTTCTCGCCGACCGCCTGCGGCCCCAGCTGCCGGGCGACTGGAACAACCTGAAGGTCGACCGCTTCGTCGGCGGGCAATCGAACCCCACCTACCGCCTCGATGCCGGCGACCGTTCTTATGTGCTGCGCAAGCAGCCGCCGGGCAAGCTGTTGCCTTCGGCCCATGCCATCGACCGCGAATTCCGCGTGATGCAGGCGCTGCATGCCGCGGGCTACCCGGTGCCGGAGCCGCTGCTCTACGTCACCGAGCCCGAGATCGTCGGCACGCCGTTCTACGTGATGGCCCATGTCGCCGGCCGGGTGTTCAAGGACCCGGCGCTGCCCGGGCTGGAAGCGGCCGAGCGCCACGCGATCTACCAGGCGATGGCCGAGGCCGAGGGCCGGCTGCACCGCATCGACCCGGCCGCGGTCGGCCTCGATACCTTCGCCAAGCCGGGGTCGGGCTTCTACGCCCGCCAGGTCTCGCGCTGGACCGACCAGTACCGGGCGGTGGCCGACGGCCATGTGGCGGAGATGGAGACGCTGATCGACTGGCTGCCGCGCCACCTGCCGGCGACCGAGGAGCGGCGGCTGTTCCACGGCGATTTCCGGCTGGAAAACCTGATATTCCACCCGACCGAGCCGCGGTTGCTCGCCGTGCTCGACTGGGAGCTCGCAACCCTCGGCGATCCGCTGGCCGACCTCGCCTATTCGGCGATGGCCTGGCATCTGCCGCAACGCGCTTTCGGCGGTTTCACCGACCGCGACGTCGGCGGCAGCGGCGTGCCGACCGAGGCGGAATATCTCGCGGCCTATTGCGCCGCAGCCGGGCGCCCGCCGATCGGGAACTGGTATTTCTACGTCGCCTTCGCGATGTTCCGCCTGGCCTCGATCCTCTACGGCGTGCTGCGCCGCGGCCTCGACGGCAATGCCTCGTCGCCTGATGCGATCGAACGCGGGCGGCTCGCCATCGTCTGCGCCGAGGCCGGCTGCCGCGCCGCCGGACGGGGGGCGCCATGACGATCCATATCCTCAACGGCTTCGTCTATGGCGGGCTGCTCTACATCCTCTCGGTCGGGTTGGTGCTGATCTTCGGCCTGCGCCGCGTCGTCAACTTCGCCCATGGCGGGCTGTTCATGGTCGGCGCCTATGTCGGCTATGCCGTCGCGCTGCATGCCGGGTTCTTCACCGGACTGGCCGCGGCGATCGCGACGCTGGCCGTGCTCGGCATCCTGCTCGACATCGGCGTGTTCCGGCCGCTGCAGCGCCACGACCCCTTGCTGACCGTGCTGGTCACCTTCGGCATCCTCCTGATCCTCGAGGACGTCGTGCGCTCGGTCTGGGGCAAGGACTACGTCACGGTGCCGGTGCCCGCGCTGCTGGCCGGCAACGTCGATTTCCTCGGCCTGCAATATCCGATCTATCGCCTGCTGGTGATCGCGCTGGCGCTGATCACCATGGCCGGTCTGACGCTGTGGCTGAAGCGCAGCGCCATCGGCCTGCATGTCCGCGCCTCCAGCGTCGACGCGGTGACGACGGCGATGCAGGGCGTCAACACCGACCGGGTGTCGGCCACCGTCGTCGGCATCGGCGCGGCGCTGGCCGGCATGTCCGGCGTCGTCGCCGGGCCGCTCTTGACCCTGTCGCCGTCGATGGGCAGCTACATCCTGGTCGACTGCTTCATCG
>JAEYTW010000560.1 GCA_023433835.1 Pseudomonadota bacterium
CCCGGAAGGGGCTTCCGGGCGCGGGTCGGGACGGCTTTGAGACGGAAGAGGTAGGGGTGTCAGCGCCCCTTGGCGAACTGGCCCAGGAAGTCGGCGATGCCGTTCAGGCCGCTGATCGCGTCGTCCAGGTCGGTCAGCTTGTCGCCGCCGCTGTGGCTGGCCAGCGCGGCAATGGCGAAGTCGGTGATCATGTCGGCGATTTCGCCCGGGCTGTAGCGGCCTTTCGGCGAATACCACCAGGCGGTCCAGTTGCTCATGCCGATCACGGCGAAGGTCGCCATGCGCGGATCGACCTTGCGGAATTCGCCGCGTTCGATGCCGGTGCGGATGATGGTGGAATAAAGCTCCAGCACCTCGCGCTTGGCCTGGCCGTAGGTTGCGGCCAGCGCCTCGGGCATCTCGGTCTCGGTGCGGTCCAGCACGCGGAAGCGCGGGCCGCCGGACAGCTTGCGCATGATGTTGCCGGTCAGCGCGGCGCGCAGCCGCGCGGTGGCGGTCAGCGACGCATCGGCGATCAGCTCGGCCAGGTGCACGGCCGGGACCTGCGCTTCCTTCTCGATCAGGGCGATCAGAATATCGTCCTTGGTCGAAAAGTAGTGGTACAGCGACGAGCGCCGCAGGCCCAGTTCCTCGGCGATGTCCTGCATGCGCGTATTGGCATAGCCGCGGCGGTCGAACAGCTCCGCCGCCCGCGTCAGCAGTTCGTCGCGGATGATTTCCTTGCGGGGGTTGTTGCGGTCGCCCGCATCGTCCTCGTCGCGCATCTCGACCAACTTCTTGCGTGCCATATCGACTTTCCTGATCCCGCCGGCCTTCCGCTAGCCCGCCCATGCTGCCCGCGTCAACCACTGATTCGATCGTAGATTGACACATTGTTGAATATTCGTCATATGCGTTGAATATCAGACATACAAAACGAACGACCAGGAGGAACGGTGGACACCATCACGCTCGAACCCTTCGGCCAGGACATCGTGTTCGGCGAAGGCATGCGCTGGCACGGCGGCCGGGTCTGGCTGTCCGACATGCTGGGCCGCAAGGTCCTGGCCTATCGCGAGGATGGCAGCCGCGAGGTGATGGCCGAAATACCGCCGCGGCCGAACGGCCTGGGCTTCCTGCCCGACGGCCGGCTTCTGATCACCTCGATGGCCGATTGCCGCCTGTTGCGGCTCGAGGCCGACGGCAGTCTTGCCCTGCATGCCGATCTTGGCGCGCTGATGTCGGGTTATTGCGGCGACATGGCCGTCGATTCGCTCGGCAATGCCTATGTCGACGATGTCGGGTTCCGCGTGTTCGAGGGCGATGCCCGCCGGCCCGGCCGGCTGATCCAGGTGGCGCCCGACGGCCAGGCCCGGATCGTCGACGAAGGCCTGATGTTCCCGAACGGCATGTGGCTGACCCGCGACGAGACGCGGCTGGTGGTGGCCGAGGGACGGGCGCGCGTGCTGCATGTCTATGACCGCGCCGCCGACGGTACGCTGTCGAACCGGCGGCCGTTCGCCCAGCTCGATTACGAAGTGATCGACGGCCTTACCCTGGACGCCGAGGGTGCGGCCTGGGTCTGCATCCCGCATGATCACCAGTTGTTGCGGGTCGAGGAAGGCGGGCGCATCACCCACAGCGTCGATCTGGGCGCGTGGAAGCCGATCGCCTGCTGCCTGGGCGGGGCCGATCTGCGGACGCTGTATCTGGTGTCGGCCGATTACGATCTCGACCGCATGGCGCGGGACGATACCAATGCCGTGCTGCATCGCGGGCGGGTCGAGGTGCCGGGTTTCTGACCCGGCATCCCTCACTCGGGCCGGTGTCAGACCGCCGCGGCCGAGGCGCCGCGGCGGTCGCGGTACAGTTCGAAGAAGCCCGGGCAATAGCTTTCCAGCCGCTGGTCGTCGACGCGGCCGGTCCGGGTCAGGAAATCATGGACGAAGTCGATGATCGGCTGCTCCATCGCCTCGCGCACCTGTTCGTACCACAGGAAGCTGCGCTCGGCCGCCGACCCGAAGCGGTCGCGTATCGGCTTGCGGATGGCGACGAAGCGTGCCAGCGCCGCCGTCACGTCGTCGCCGGCTTCGCGGAACGCGTCGAACAGCGCGATCGAATCTTCCATCGCGAGGCGCGTGCCCGACCCGATCGAGAAATGCGCACTGCGCAGCGCGTCGCCCAGCAGCACGACATTGCCCGCCGTCCATGACTGCGTGGTGGTCACGGGGAAGTTGCGCCAGATCGAGCGGTTCTCGACCAGCGGCCGTCCCGCCAGTTCGGGCGCGAAGACCGCCTCGATCCGCGCGCGGCGGGCGTCGTCGTCCATCGCCGCCAGGCCGCTGCATTCCCAGGTATGGGCATCGCATTCGGCGACGAAGGTGCTCATGCCCGGGGCATAACGATAGAAATGCCCGACATGGACCTCGTCGCCCAGCCGGCGGAAGGTCAGGCCGCTCGGCACCATCTCGTCGGCCACGCCGAACCAGGCGAATTTGTTCGTCAGGTAGCTGACATTGGCGCCGAAGGCATCGGCATGGTGCTGGCGGACCAGCGAGTTGATGCCGTCGGCCCCGACCACGAGGTCATAACCCGACAGCGCCCCGGCATCGTCCAGCCTGTCGCCGTGTCGTACCTGGATGCCGGCCTCGGTGCAGGCGGCCTGCAGCACCTGCAGCAGGCCCAGCCGGGCGATGGCGCCGCCGGCGGCGGCATATTCCAGCAGGATCTCCTCGCCGTCCAGATGGATCATCTGGCGGTTGTTGAAGACCATCTGGGCGGTCATCTTCTCATGCACGACCGGGTCGTAGCGCCGGATCAGGTCCAGCGACTTGGCGCCCAGGCCGACACCGAAACCGAAGGTGGCGTCGGCAGGGTTCTGTTCGAACACGGTGATGTCGTGGCCGGGCTCGGCGCGTTTCATCAGCCGCGCGAAGAACAGCCCGGAGGGGCCGCCACCGACGATGGCGATCTTCATGGCGTTCGTTCCTTATCTTGCGGGTTGGGGCGTTCAGGGCTGCCGATCGACGATGCGCACGGTGTCGCGGCCGAATTCGACGATGCGGCCGTCGAGGCCGCCGGTGAAGGCCGAGTACCAGAGTGCGGGCTTGAACCCCAGTTCCTTGCGGCCGAAGACCAGTTCGCCCTCGGCCTCGATCACGACGTAGCCGCCGAGGCGCTGCACGCGGTATTGCGGGTTGCGGGCGGCGACCTCGCCCAGGCTGGCGAATTCGGGAACGTCGGGGACATAGACGGTCGGCATGATCAGGCGGCCCCCCCGGCCAGATGGGCTGCGACCAGGGGCGCCTTGTGCTGCCACACGGTATCGATGTCGATCAGGCGGCGTTCGTCCTCCAGCCGCATCGCGGCCTCCAGCGTGAAGCCCGCATCGGTCGCGTCGATCGCGTTCATGTAGCGCACCTGCCAGGTGATCTCGACCATGTAGCCGTTGGGGTCGGTGGCGTAGATGGAATCGATGATCTCGTGCCGGGTCTGGCGCACGGCGATGCCGCGATCCTCGAACCGCTTGCGCCAGGCCAGCAGTTCGGCCTCGGTCTCGACCCGCCAGGCGGTATGAACGGCGCGGAACAGGAAGGAATCGAACGGCTTGAGGTGCTCGGGCTGCGCGTTGCCGATGTAGTAGAAGAAGGCGATCGTGCTGCCCTGGCCGGAATCGAAGAAGAAATGCAGGAAGTCGGGGTGGTCGGACGGGCCCCAGCCGCGGGCCGAGATCGAATGGACCAGCGGCAGGCCCATGATGTCGCGGTAGAATTCGACGGTCTCGCGCAGTTTCCACGTCGGGCGTGCGGTATGGTGGACGCCATGCAGCCGCATGGCATCCGCAGTCGCTGTCTGGGTCATCGTCGTCTCCTTCAACGTGCCGCCGCGGCGGCCTCTTCCTTCAGTCGCGTCGCGATCTGGGCGCGCAACAGGGGCTTTGACACCTTGCCCGACGAGGTCATCGGGAATTCGCTGACGACTTCGACCCTTTCGGGCCATTTGAACTTGGCCATTCCGGCCCGTTCCAGCCAGGTGCCCAGCGCCTTGACCGTCATCGGCGGGGCGTCGCGGGCGGGAATGACGAAGGCGCAGGCGCGCTCGCCATAGACCGGATCCGGCATCGGCACGATCGAGATCGAGCCGATATCGGGATGGCCGATGGCCAGCCGCTCGACCTCCTGGCAATTGATTTTCTCGCCGCCGCGGCTGACCACGTCCTTGACCCGGCCTTCGAAAACCAGGTAGCGCACGCCCTCGATCCGCGTGAAGCGCATCAGGTCGCCCGAACGGTAGAAGCCGTCCGAGGTGAATGCGGTGGCGTTGTGCTCGGGCGCGTCGAAATAGCCATGGATGGTCGACGGCCCGCGCACCGCCAGTTCGCCGATCTCGCCCTCGGCGCATTCCTGTTCCGATTCCGGATGCAGGATGCGCACATCGTCATGATCGCTGACCGGACGGCCGACCGTGCCTTCGATGACCGCGCGCGGATCGCCGTGCCGGCCATAGGACAGCAAGCCTTCGGTCATGCCGAACAGGGGACGGGCCGGGGCGCCGGTCAATTGTTCGACGCGCAGCGCCGAATTCGGCAACGAAAAACCCTTGGCATAGGACAGGTCGATGCGCTCGAACGCACCGGCATCTTTTAGCCGTAGCAGGATGACCAGCGGGATCGCCAGCCAGTCGGGGCGTCGCTTCGCGAGAATCCGTTCAATGACCGCGGCGTCCAGACCGGTCGATACCGCGACCTCGCCGCCCGAGAACAGTGCCGGTCCCCAGTAGCAAGCCATCGGTGCATTGTGCATCAGCGGGTTCGGGGTGAACCCGACGGTGGTTTCGTCCAGGCCGTGCCAGCGCACGATGCTGCGGATGGTGTGCAGATATTCGCTGTGGAAACGGGGGATGATCTTGGGTACGCCGCTGGTGCCGCCCGACAGCTGGAACAAGGCGACCTGCCAGGGATCGCGCGGGATCGCGGCCAGCGCCACCTGCGCCGCATCCGGCGCCGTTGCGGCGACCAGGTCGTCGAACCGATGAATGCCAGGTGCCGGGTCCAGGTCGGGCCGCGGATGCAGCACGATGGTATGGACCAGCGTGTCGATCTCGCCCCGCATCTGGGTCGAGAAACCGACGAAGTCGAATTTCGGATCGTCACCCTGCACGATATGGGCGCGGGCCCCGGCCTGACGGCCGATGATGCCGATCTCGTGCCGGCGATGGGCGGCCAGGGTGCAGATCGGGATCAGCCCGGCCTTGAGACAGGCGAGGAAGGCGACCAGTAGGTCGCGACAATTGCCGACCTGGAACAGCACCCGGTCGAGCGGCTGCAGCCCCAGCCCCAACAGGCCCGCGGCAGCCCGGTCGGTCAGTCGGTCCAGCGCTGCATGGGTGATGCCGTCGTCGCCGTTCTCGGAAATGGCGATCCGGTCGGGAAAACGCGCGGCGATCCTGGCCAGGGCGTCGACCAGGGTTTCCGGCGTCAGCACACCGGCCTGTCTATAGCCGTCTACAACGGCGGGCGGGGCATAGACGACACCGGGAATGGGATGGGCCGGTTGGCTCATGTCGCTGGTTTCCTCCTTGGCCGCGCACCCCGACGGCTGCGGGGCTTGGCAGGCCATTATTCGACGTATGTGTCGATTTTTAATACGTATCGCCGCGATCGTAGTCAAGACAATCGTCGTGATGTACGAAAATTCGACGCGGATGCTTGTGACAAGCCTGCAGCACCCCGGCCTATACCCTGCGCCGGCCTCGACAAACGCACTTTGCAGAGATCCGGCCCAGGCCGAGGCGTATAAGCGCAAGAGGGCGGAGGTGGTCCTGCTGTACTGGACAATTGGCCTGTACAGCGGCGAAAGGCAGCCCCTCCTTAAGCGCGCCTCCGACCTCTTTTCATGTCTCGGCCTGCTCTCTCGATTGATAGGGCAGCCTTCTTCCCGGGGAGGGCGGCTCGGTCGCGTGCTAACCCGGGCAGCACGTTTTCAACATCGGGATTCCATATGCTATGGCCCCCCAATTGGCGCGCAGTTTTGGGCAGGGTCAATCGCGCGGAGGCGCTTCGGTCGACTACAAGGTGGCCGTCCGGGACGCCAAGGGTTCAGCACAACTCTTGCTCCACAAGCTTCACCCAGAAGCTGCGACCACGATCAAGAATCCCATCGTTGAAGTCGTAGCGCGGATTGTGCAGGGCGCAGCCTTCCCCATTCCCAATAAGAACGAAGCACCCTGGCCGAGCCTGAAGCATGAAGGCAAAGTCCTCGGCAGCCATCGACGGTTCGACATCGACGATGACCCCGCCCGGCCCTGCCACCGCAATCGCTGCCCGGTGGGCTGCATCGGCGGGCGCCGGTGCATTGATGGTTGGCGGATAGCGCCGCTCGTAGCGGACACTCGCAGTTGCACCATGGGCCGCGCAGCTCTGCTCGGCGATACGACGCAGAACGGCCTCGATGCGGTCCTGGACTGCCGGTCGGAATGAACGCGTCGTGCCCCTCAGTACGACGCTGTCGGGAATGACGTTGTAGGCGTCTCCCCCGTGGATCTGCGTGATGCTGACGACGGCCTGGTCGAGCGGGCTCAGGGTCCGGCTGACGATCGTCTGTGCCGCCTGGACGAACGCGGCGGCTATGGGCACGGGGTCGATGCCTTGGTGCGGCATTGCGCCATGGGCTCCGTTGCCGTTGATCACGATCTCGAAGATGTCGAACGCTGCCAGCAGGGGGCCGGCACGCACCGCGAGGGTTCCCGCTGCAAGGCCGGGCCAATTGTGCATCCCAAAGACCATTTCGGCTGGAAACAGGTCAAATAGCCCTTCCTCGACCATGCGCCGTCCGCCACCCTCGTTTTCCTCGGCCGGCTGGAAGATGAAGTCGACCGTGCCGCGAAAATTCCGGGTCGCGGCGAGATGCTGGGCAGCGCCCAGCAACATCGCCATATGCCCGTCGTGACCGCAGCCATGCATCCGCCCTTCGTGCCGCGATCGGTGGGCGAAGTCATTGGCCTCCCGCAAGTGCAGCCCATCCATGTCGGCCCGCAGTGCGATACGGCGCGGGCCGTCCTGCCGGCCGCGCAAGGTGGCAACGACACCTGTCCCGGCCAGGCCCCGATGAACCTCCAGGCCAAAAGATCTCAGCCGGGCGGCTACGAACTCCGCCGTTGCCGTCTCCTCGAACGCGGTCTCGGGATGAGCATGAAGGTGCCGCCGCCAGGCGGTCATCTCGCTAACGGGCAAGGTCATGCGGCAGCGAGCCCCAGCCGCGTGCGCGCCACGGCCCAGCCATGCGCCACCGCATCGGCATCAAGCGCCGTCGACGAGCCCGCCAGACGATCCATCAGGGCCTGCTTGGCCAACGGCCTGGCGTGCAACGGTAGCCCACCGAGGATGCGGCCAAGCTCGGCATAGGCCGCCGTCGTCCATATCGCCTCGTAATTGCGCCGGGCCGCGCAGAATGTGAATGTTGGATGCTCGCCGTTCGTCGGACGGCTCAGCCGGACGCGCTCGCTGGCGGTCGCCGCCATATCGGGTGTCGCGCCGTCGGGGCCGAATACCACGCCGTACACCGCCTCGGCTGCAGTCTTGCTGACGAAGCCATACAGCACGTCCGAGGCGACCTGCTCGGGCGGCCGATGCAGGGGATCGCCAAAACCGCCGCCGCCCGATGTGGCGAATTCGATGACATCCCCGGGAGCCAGGCGCAGGAAATCCACACCCTTGCCGTGGATCCGTTCGGTGGCGGTGCCCGGATTGACGCGCAGCGTCCGGGTCAGGCTGCCGCATTGCCCGCCGGCCACGCCCCAGGGGGCAAAGCGCGTCCGCTCCATGCCGCGGAGCGCCAGGGTTGTGTCCGGGGCGATCGCCTCGGCGCGCAGCCCGACACCCAGGCCGCCGCGGAATTCGCCGGCGCCGCCGGAATCGGCGACATAACCGTAATGGTGGACCAGTATGTCCATCTCGGTTTCGATGATCTCGATCGGCGTGTTCTTCATGAAGCCGAGCGAGTAGTTGGTGCCGTCGTAACCGTCGGCGCCAGGGCGGGCACCGGTGCCGCCGACCAGCGGCTGCAGGATGTTGACCTTGCGTCGGCCGTCTTCCAGGCCGGGCATCGAGATCACGGGCAGCAGTCCCTGTCCGCTGCCCGCGGCGGGAACCTCGCCGGGCAGGGCCTGAACCAGCGCGCCGAAGGTCGCATCCATCACCCGGATGCCGCTGACCGCGCGACCACCCAGCGCCGCCGGCGGCACCGCATGAACCAACGTGCCGGCCGGGGCATGCACGGTGATCGGGCGCAGCACGCCACCATTGACCGGCATGTCGCGGTCGGCCGTCAGCAGGAACTGCAGGATGCCGACGGTCAGCCAGGTGTGGGTGGGCTTGCCGGCGGTCGCGAGGTTGATTGCCGCCATGACCTGCGGATCGGTGCCGGTGAAGTCGACCGCGATATCCGTGCCGGACTTGGTCAGCGCGAGGCAGATGCGCACCGGATGCGGCGTGTTGATATCGTCGTCGAGATAGTCGACGAAGCTGTAGGTGCCGTCGGGAATCCGCGCGATCACGGCGCGCGCCTTGGCCTCGGCATAGGCGAGGCACTCGCCGATCAGCTCGTCGGTGCGTGCGCCACCGTACTTTGCGTAGAGTGCAAGCAGTCGTTCGCGCGCCACGTGAAAGGATGACACCATCGCCTGCAGGTCGCCCCACAGCTGATGAGGTACGCGCACGTTGGCGACGATGAGGTCGTAGAGCTCGGTGTTTAGAACACCCGCGCGGTAGAGCTTGGTCGGCGGGATGCGCAGTCCCTCCTGGAAGACTTCCGTGAACGAGGCGGCGAGGCTGCCGGGCACGGCGCCACCCACGTCGGACGAATGCAGGAAGCTCCAGCAGAAGGCGACGAGGCGTCCGTCGAAGAATACCGGCGCGATCATGCAGACGTCGGGCGTATGGGTGACCATGCCGCCCGAGCCGTAGGGGTCATTGGTCAGGAGGATGTCGCCCGGCGACCATTCGGTCACCCGCGCCAGGACATCCTCCATCGGCAGCGCCACCGCGGTCGGCACGCCGGAACGGCTGGGGAAGGCGAAGAACGTGCCGTCGGGGGTGGCTAGCGCAACCGAGAAATCCTCGGCTTCCTTGATGAACGTCGTGTAGGCGGTGCGCGCCAGCACGCCGCAGGCTTCCTCGGTGATCGCGGCGACGAGATTGCAGAACACCGCGAGCTCGAAGGGATCGCGCGGCTGGAATACATGCGGGTCGGCCATGTCAGAAATCCTTGCGAAGGTGGAGGGTACCGGCGCCGTCGACCGTGGCTTGCCAGCCCGGCGTCACGAGGCAGGTCGTGTCGGACTGGTCGACCAGGAACGGCCCTTCGCCGCGCCATCCCGGAGCAAGCTGGTCCCGGCGGTAGACGGGCACGACCTGTGCCGCGGTGCCGAGCGCAATACGCCGCTCTCCTGGTGGCTGCACTGCCACGCCCTCCAGAGCCGGGCGCGGGGTCGGGCGCAGGCGGCGGCCGATCACCGAGGCGCGGAAGGCGATGATCTCCACCTGTGCCGTGTCGTCGCGGCTGCCATAGAGCTTCTCGTATTCCCGCCGGAATGCCTCTGGTACATCGCCGACTTCCGTAAACTCCACGGCGACCTCGAAACCCTGGCCCTGATAACGAACGTCGGCGACACGCCGCATTTCGATGGCCGCGATCCGCTCGGCGACGTCGGCCAGGGCCACGCGACCAGCCGCGGCCTGCGCCGCGAACCAGGCGTCGATCTCGGCTTCGTCCAGCGTGTCGAAAGCGCCGTAGACGGTCCGGATATAGTCGAGGCGAAAGTCCGCCAGCACCGATCCCAGCGCACAGAACACGCCTGGGGTCGCCGGGATGGCGATGCGCCGGATCTGCATCTCGTCTGCCAGCAGGCAGGCCTGGGTCGGTCCGGCGCCACCGAACGGGATCAGCACGAAGTCCCGGAAATCCACCCCCTTCTTGGCGGCCAGCCGGGTGAATTCCGCAACCTGGATCGAGGTCGTCACCTTGAGGATGCCGGCGGCCGTCTCCGGCACCCCGAGGCCCAGCGCATCGGCCAGCCGGCCGATCGCCGCGGTGGCCCGGTCCAGGCTCAGCTCGATCTCGCCGCCGATGACGTTGCCGGCATCGATATACCCGTTGACCAGATAAGCGTCGGTCACCGTCGGTCGCGTGCCGCCGCGGCCGTAAGCCGCAGGACCGGGGACCGAGCCCGCGCTTTCCGGGCCGACGCGCAGCAGACCGACATTATCGACATGGGCAATCGAGCCACCACCCGATCCGATCGCGGAAACGTCGACATAGGGCATGACGATCGGCAGCCCTTCGATTTCCTGTCCCCAGGCGTAGGGGATATCGCGCTGCTGCAGCACACAGATGTCGGCGCTGGTCCCCCCCATGTCGAAGGTGATCGCCGCGTCGATGCCGGCACCGCGCATCAGCTCGACGGCGGCCACGACACCCGCCGACGGCCCCGACAGCAGCGTCGTGATCGGCCGGCCGGCCGCCAGCGGGGCCGGGACCAGGCCACCATTCGACGCCGAGACGTGTAGCGGGCAGGTGAGGCCGAGTTCGGCCTTGCGGCGGTCGATCTCGGCAATGTAGCCGCGGATCTTGGGCGTAATGTAGCTGTTCATCGCCAGCACGGTGGCGCGTTCATATTCGCGAATCTGGGGCCACAAGGCGCTTGATATCGCCACGTCGATCTGCGGCAGCGCGGCTTGCAGGATTTCGGCCGCCTGTCTCTCGTGCAGGGCGTTGCGATAGGCGTGGAGAAACAGGATGGCGATCGTCTTCGCGCCTTGTGCCACCAAGTCCCGCGCGGCAACCAGCAGGCCTTCACGATCGAGCGGGCGTAGCACCTGGCCGCCAGCGCTCAAGCGCTCATCGACGCCGCGAACCCAGTTCTTGCGGATCAGCGGGGGACGGCGGACCTCCTTCAGGCTGAACACGTTGGTCATCTTGACCCGTCCGAGTTCGAGGATGTCCTCGAACCCCGCCGTGACGAGCAGTCCGACCGCCGAACCCTTGCGCTCGATGACGGCGTTCAGGCCCACCGTCGCGCTGACGATCAGTTCCGCGCATTCGGCGCCTGTTGCGCCGGCACGTGCCAAGGCCAGCTCGACACCATGGATAACGCCTCGCTCGGGCGCCTCCGGTGTCGACGGTGTCTTGAATACGGCCGTGGTCCCGTCGTCGCGCAGCAGGGTCACGTCGGTGAAGGTGCCGCCGATATCGATGCCGATATGCAGGGTCATGCCGGTACTCCAACAAATATCATTACAAACATGATGTTTATGCGCCGAGCCGCGCGAAGCGAATGCGTTCGCCGACCGCCCCGGCGTGCCAGACGTCGGTGCACGCGGCCGCGAAAGGCGCCAGGCCTTCGATGATCGTCGCGAACACGCTGCCCGGCCCGGGCCCCAGCGGCCCGAACAGGAAATTGTTGCGGCCATAGAAGATGCCGAGGTCGGCCAGCCCGGTGACCGGCGCGGGTTCATAGAGCGCCGGTTCGAGATAGGGTTTCAGGGCGGTCACGTAGTTGCCGACCTTGACCGGGGGCAGGTGGAAGTAGGCGACGTCGCCGGGGATGGGAAAGATCGTCGCGTTCTCCGGCATCGGTTCGCCGGGGCCGAACGGTGCGGCAAGGGTATAGACCTCGTTGTTCGACCGCTTGGCATGGAAGGCCGGCCCTTCGACCGGCAAGGCCTGCCACACCAGGTCGCAGATCTTCGGCGCCAGGGTTGCCTGCAATTCGGCAACTGCCGATACCTGGCGTTTCACGAGCGTGATTTCCATGCGTCTTTTCATTGCGCCGCCTCCTCCGCGGGCTGGAATGATGTCGATGTCGGGGTCTCGAGATGGCAGGCGACCTGACGACCATCGCCCATGGGGCGGAGGGCCGGCCGCTCGCTGCGGCACCGCGCGACGGCGAGCGCGCAGCGCGGATGAAAATGACAGCCGCCCGGCGGCGACAGGGGCGAAGGCACCTCGCCGGATATGGGGCTGTAGGCCTGGTGCCGCAGATCGAGCCGCGGGGCGGCGGCAAGCAGCGCGCGGGTGTAGGGGTGCCGCGGCCGGGCGAACAGCGCGGCGCTGTCGGCCAGTTCGACGATCCTTCCGAGATACATCACCGCGACCCTGTCGCTGATCCGCCGAACCACCGACAGGTCATGGCTGATGAACAGGAAGGCGATGCCGCGCTCGGCACGCAGATCGAGGAACAGGTTGAGGATCTGGGCCTGGACCGAGACATCCAGCGCCGAGATCGGCTCGTCGCAGACCAGCACCTCGGGCCTGACGGCCAGCGCGCGGGCGATGCCGACGCGCTGGCACTGCCCGCCGGACAGTTCATGCGGCCAGCGCGTGCGGAAGGCCGGATCGAGGCCGACGTCGCGCAACAAGCCCTCGACGTAGCCTTCGATGGTGTCGGCCGTGGCGAAGCCGTGACGCAGCGCGGGCTCGGCGATGATGCGATCGATCCGATGGCGCGGGTTCAGGCTGTCGCGCGGATTCTGGAAGATCATCTGCACGGCAAGCCGGCGGGCGACATCGCCGCGCCGGCTGAGCTGTGCCAGCGCAGCGCCGCCGTACCGGACCTGGCCGCGGCTGGCGGGAATGGTTCCGACCGCGATCCGGCCGGCAGTGCTCTTGCCGCAGCCGGATTCGCCCACCAGTGCCAGGATCTCGCCAGCCCGCAGGGAGAGCGAAAGATCCTCGACCGCCCGTACCTCGGGCGACTGGTTCTCTCCGCGCAGCCGGGCGGCCAGCCGGCGGATCAGCGGCCGCCGTACGGGAAAGGCCTTGGCAATGTCGACCAGTTCGAGCGGAGGGGGCGTATCCATCCTCAAATCCTCCGTTCCAAGACATTGTGGCAGGCCGCAAGGTGCCCTGGTCCGATCATCGTCATGTCGGGTCTGCCGCTACAGGCGACCATGGCCTCGCTGCAGCGGATCGCGAAGCGGCATCCCGGCACCAGGTCACGTGCCGACGGGGGCATGCCAGGGATCTGGAAGAAGCGGCTGCCGGCGGCACCGCGCCCGGGCGCCGACCGGATCAGGCCACGCGTATAGGGATGGGCCGCATTGTCGAGCACGTCGTCGACCGTGCCCTGTTCGACGATGCGGCCGGCATACATCACCGCCAGCCGATCGGCGAGACCTGCCACGACCGCGAGATCGTGAGTGATCCAGATCAGCCCGGTACCCTGGCTGCGGCACAGGGCCCGCACCTCGTGCAGGATCTGGGCCTGAACCGTCACGTCGAGGGCGGTGGTCGGCTCGTCGGCGATCACGACGGCAGGCCGGTTGATCAGCGCCATGGCGATGACCACGCGCTGCCGCATGCCGCCTGACAGTTCGTGCGGGTAAGCCGCCATGCGATCGCCCGGCGCCGGCACGCCCATGCGGCCCAGCGCGTCGCGTGCCGCTTCCCAGGCCGCGCGGCGCGGCACGGGCCGGTGCGCCCGGATGGCGTCGATCAACTGGTCTCCGATCCGCAAGGTGGGGTTCAGTGCCGACATGGGATTCTGCAGGATCATGGCGATGCGGGTGCCGCGCTGCTGCCGCAAGCTGTCGGGCGAAGCGCCGACCAGCTCATCCCCGACCAGCCTGACCGACCCGCCGGCCAGCCGCAGCGGCGTCTCGATCAGGCCGAGCAGCGCCAGGCCGGTCATCGACTTGCCGGAACCCGATTCCCCGACCAGGCCGAGAATTTCGCCGGGATCGAGGTCGAAGGACACGCCGTCGACGATGCGTATCGGCGACGGGCCGGCGAGCTCGACACTGAGATCGCGCACCTGCAGGGCTGGGGTCATTGAGCGTGCCTCGGGTTGAGGACCGTGCGCAGCCGATCGCCGACCAGGTTGACGCTGGCGACCAGCGCGAACAGCACCAGGCCGGGATAGAGGCTCGGCCAATATTCGCCGGAAAGGAGCAGCCCGTAGCCGTTGGCGATCAGCAGGCCGAGCGACGGCTTCGTGATTGGCACGCCGGCACCGAGGAACGAGAGTGCCGCTTCGAGCGCGATGGCATTGGCGATCTCGACGGTGACGACGACGAACAGCGGTGCCGCGCAATTCGGCAGGATATGCCGGCACATGATGTTGAGTTGGCCGAGTTCGTGGCAGCGTGCGGCTTCGACATACCCGCGCGACCGTTCGACCTGGGCGGCGCCGCGCACGGTGCGGGCGTAGTAGGCCCATTGCACGGTCACCAGGGCGACCACGACCTTGTCCATGCCGGCACCGAAGACGGCAAGCAGCACCAGCGCGATCAGAATCGAGGGGAATGAGAGCTGGATGTCGACGATCCGCATGATCGTCGCATCGACCTTGCCGCCGTAATAGGCGGCCGCCATTCCGGCCGCGGTGCCGATCACCAGTGCAATCGCGCCGGAGAGAAACGCGACCCAGATCGAGATGCGAAGGCCATAAAGAATGGCCGACACCAGATCGCGGCCCTGATCGTCGGTGCCGAGCAGGTAGAACGCGCCATCCACGCCGGTCGAGCCGGGCGGCAGGCGGCTGTCCAGCAGGTTCAACTCGGCCAGCTCATGCGGATCCTGCTGGGCGATCAGCGGGGCCAGCAGGGCGGCCACGAGGATGGCCGCGAACAGAACGGCGGCGGTGGTGGCGATGGGGCTGCGCCCGTATTGCCGCAATAGTCCCGACCAGCGTCTCATCGGTCGGCTGCCTCGACGCGGGCGCGCGGATCGACCAGCGCGCAGAGAAGATCGGTCGTCAGGTTGATGACGGTGAACAGCATGACCGTGAACAGGATGTAGGAGACGATGACCGGGCGGTCGAGCATGCGGATCGAATCGATGATCAGCTTGCCCATGCCGGGCCAGGCGAAGACGGTTTCGGTGACCACGGCGAACGCGATCAGCGTGCCGGCCACCAGGCCCATGACGGTGATGACGGGAAGCAGCGCATTGCGCAGGACATAGGCCAGCAGGATGCGCCGTTCGGTCAGACCCTTGGCGCGCGCCAGCAGAACGAAGTCGGCTCTCAGGTTTTCCTGAACCCCGGAACGGAGCAGGCGTATCAACAGGGCCGCGGGGAACAGCGACAGGTTCAGTGCCGGCAACGCCAGGTGCTTCCAGCCGTCCAGCGTGACGAGACTGGTGGGAATCCCGAACAGCATGCCGACATCGCCGCGTCCGCTGGCGGGCAGGACATGCAGATGGACCGAGAACAGCATGATCAGAAGCAGGCCGACCCAGAAGGTCGGCAGGCTGAAACCTACGATCGAGCCGGCCGAGATCGCGCGCGCCGCCGGGCCATCGGCTGACCGACCGGCAATCAGCCCGAGCGGCACGCCGACCATGGTGCCGATGACGAGGGCGGCGGCCACCAGTTCGAGCGTGGCGGGCAGGCGCTCGGCGATCAGCTGCAGGGCGGGCCGGCTATGCACATAGGAGATGCCGAAATTGCCGCGCAGCGCATTGCCAAGAAAGTCGAAATATTGAACCCAGACCGGCCGGTCGAGACCGAGCGTGCGGATCGCCTGATCGATTGCGTCCTGCGAGGATCGCGGATCGATCAGGACGTAGACCGGATTGCCGACCAGATACACGCCGACGAAAACCAGGACGGAAACCACGAACAGGACGAGGATCGCCTGGGTCAGCCGTGCCACTATGAAATCCATGCGATCCCTCCCTGAGCTATTGTTACCCGCTTCAGTGCGTGGTGGTGACGGCGGTGGCCAGTGTGCTTTCATCGGCATGGATGGCATAGTCGAGGCCCTTGCGGGTGCCGACCACGACGGCCTGGTAGTGCAGGGGGATGGCGGCCACGTCATCCATGGCCAGCGCCATCGCCTTCTGCTCGACCGCGTGCCGCTCTGGCGCATCGAGGATCGTCAGCGCCTGTTGGACCATGGCGTCGAGGCGCGGATTCGAGTAATGGGCCGAGTTCACCGCGCCGAGCTTCTTTTCGGGGTCATAGCTGTGCAGGATCTGCCACAGCGCCTCGGCCTCGCCGCCCGACGACGAACCCCAGCCGAACATGAAAAGGCTGAAGCGTTCGCCTTTGTGATCGAGCAGCTTGGGGAAATAGACGTTGCGTGGCATGGTGTCGACCTTGACCTTCAAGCCGACCTGCGCGAACTGCTGTCCCACTGCCTGGCAGACCCGGGCATCGTTGACGTAGCGGTCGTTGGGGCAGTGCAGGGTGACGCCAAATCCGTTCGGGTAGCCTGCCTCGGCCAGCAGCCGGCGCGACAGCTCGCGGTCGTAGGCCGGCACGGCGATCTCGGGGTTGTATCCGCCGAAACCCGGGGGAACCATCTGGCCCGCGGGCGTCGCCAGCCCATCCATGACGCGCGAAACAATTGCATCGCGATTGATCGCGTGGGTCAGGGCGCGCCGCACGCGCACATCCTTGAACGGATTGCGATCCAGCGGTGCGCCATTGATGTCAGTGACGAAGGGCGAGCGATCCCGTTCGGTGTCCATCATCAGGTAGATCACACGATCCGACATGCCGGTATGGACGGCGATGCGCGGATCATCGCGCAGCCGTTTCACATCCGCCGTCGGCACGGCGTCGGCAACGTCGATCCCCCCGGCGAGCAGCGCCGCTGCGCGTGTCGCATTGTCGGAAATGAACCGGAACGTCACCTTGTCCCATTCGGGTTTCGGTCCGAAATAGCCATCGAAGCGTTCGACGACGAGGCGGTCGCCGGGCACGAACGAGGTGAACTTGTAGGGGCCGGCACCGATCGCGGCGGTCAGCCTGGTGAAGTCGGCCGTGGTCGCAGTGGTGGCGATGCGTTTCGGAATGATCGGAATTTGCGCTGCCTGGTAGGGCAGCGGGGGCAGCGGCCGATCGGTGGTGATGCGCACGGTCAGGCGATCGGGGGCGGTCACCTCGCGGATACCTGCCAGCGCGCCGGTGTAGGGCGCTGCCGCGCCCGGCAGGTTGCCCGCACGATGGAACGAGGCAACGACGTCATCGGCCGTTACCGGGCTGCCGTCGTGGAACCGGGCATCGTCGCGCAAGGTGAATTCCCAGGTCGTCTCATCCACGAAGCGCCAGGACTTGGCCAGCATCGGCTGGATTTGCGCCTTTTCGTCGGGCTGCAGCAGGTAGCCGTAGGTCTGCACATAGTAGGCGGCGTTCGAGTTGGACCACATGAAATGCGGGTCCATCACGACTTCCGACCGCATGCCGATCGTCAGATCGGCCGCCGTCGCGGTGCCGCAGCCCCAAACGATCGCGGCGACCGCCGCGAGAAGGCGCGTCTTGTTCATCCTGCTCTCTCCTGTTCACGCTTGGGCCGGCGCTTGCCCGGGCCGGCCGCCCGGGTGGTCAGTTGCGGGGGATGCACATCGCCCATCTGGCCCTCCAGAAAGGAGAACAGAATCTCCTTCTGCCTCTCGAAGAACCGCTCATCAGGGGCGATGACGCTGTAGAAGACGAATCCGCGCAGCACGGACATGGTGAAGTGCATCAGGTCGGCCGAGAGGTGCCGGTCGCCGATATGACGGTCGAACACGCGCCGCCACAGCGTCTCGAGAATGCCGAGCGACTGGACACGATGCTGCATGACCGCGGCGTGGAGCTGCTGGTCACCGCGGGTGCCCAGCACGATCTCCCATACGGCCATGTAGCGCCGTCCTGCAAATATGTCCCCGAGCAGCGCGATGAACGGGCGCCAGTCGCCGGCCTCGCCAGGGGGCGCGTCGGCGTAAGCCTCCAACTGGCCACGCGCCTCGTCGAACTGGTACTGGACCACGGCCAGCACCAGTTCCTCCTTGGTCGCGAAATGATGCTGCAGGGCACCCGATGTCAGTCCGGCCCGGCGGGTGATTTCGGTTGTCGTGGCGCGTGCGTATCCGACGTCTATCAACGCCGACATCATGCCTTCCAGCAAGGCTTGGCGCGTGTCCTCGCGCCGCTCCTGTTGCGTGCGCCGACGACGGACCGGTGGTCGCGGCGTGTCAGTGGTGCGCATGGCTTTCTCCCGATGCATTGACATAAATCATCATATGCATAATGTATCTTGATCGGGAAGATCAATTTCCAGCCATTGCGCCAGTGCGGCGCTGACCGCATGGGGGCGTTCGAGCGTCGAGAGATGACCGCAATCGTCGATCACCACAAGCCGTGCAGCCGGGATGCCCCGGGTGATTTCCCGGGCCGCCGCGACCGGGGTCAGCGCATCGTCCGCCCCGACGAGAACCAGCGTCGGGCAGGCGATTGCCGACAGGGCGGGGCGTGCGTCCCGACGCCCCATGATTGCCTTCAGCTGGCGCACGAAGAGTTCGGGGCCGGTCGCTGCGAACATGGCGGCAACCGTCGCCACGATTGCCTGGTCCCGCATCGCGGCGACGCCGAGAAGCAGCGGCAGCATCCGGTCGCGCGCCGCCGCGAAGCCGCCGTTCCGGGCAAGACCGATCAGGTGTTGGCGCCGCGCCGACTGCTCGGGCCGTTCCGACCCCGCCGCGGTGTCGAGCAAGGCCAACCGGCTCACCCGCTCGGGCGCCTGGCGCATGACTTCGAGGGCGACATAGCCGCCCAGCGAGAAGCCGCAGAGGGCGAAACGGGGCGGCGCCGCGGCCAGCACCGCCCAGGCCATCGCGCCGATGTCGTCGGCGCAGACCTCGGCGACATGGCAACGGATGGCGGTGGAAAGGGCCTCGATCTGGCGCGCGAACAGCGCGTCGGTGCAGGCCAGCCCCGGTATCAGGACGAGATCTCGATCGTCGTTCATGTTCGCCACCATGGTCATGGCGTCGATTCTAGCGGTCCGCCATGTTGCCGATTGCGCGAAGCGAAGGCCCGGGACGAGAAAATTTTGCACCGGACGAGGAGTTTCCGCTCATGACGCTGCATCGGACCGATCTCGACGATTTCGACCTGAAGATTCTCGATTGCCTGCAGAACGACGCGCGCGCGCCGCTGCGCTCGATCGGCGCGGTGGTGAACCTGTCGACCGCCGCCGTGCAGCGGCGGGTCAAGCGATTGGAAGGTAGCGGCGTGATCGATGGGGTCGTCGCGATCCTCAATCCGGCGAGATGCGGCGGCCGCACCACGATCATCGTCGAGGTGACGCTGGAATCGGAGCGTATGGATCTGCTCGAGGCGACCAGGCGGCGCTTCGCCGCCTGCCCTGAAGTGCAGCAATGCTATTACGTGACCGGAGACAGCGATTTCGTGCTGATCCTGACGGTCGCCACGATGGAAGACTACGACCGTCTGGCCCAGTCGCTGTTTCACGACGACGCCAATGTCCGCCGCTATCGCACCATCGTCTCGATGAAGCGCATCAAGTCGAGCTTCCGCATCCCGGTGGAGGCAGACTAGGGGCGCAGGGCCGCATCCTCCGCCGGTTCCGTGGCGCGCATCGAGGGGCGCCGGGCGAAATCCCTGTGCCAGGCGGCAAGGCGCGGCCAAGCCTGCAATCCCGGAACGAAGCTGCGGAACAACAGCCAGGATACGGCGACCCCCGAGGCAACGATGCCGATGTCGAGGCGATCGCCGAAGCCAGCTGCCTCGCCGTCAAGCCAGGCGAGACCCTGGTCGATCTTGCGCCGCTGGCCGTCAAGCCAGGCATCGTCTCGGCCGGGACCGAAGCGATGGAGATCCTCGCGGCAGGTCAGCCCGGCCTCCATCATGCCGTCGGCCAGGGCATGGCGCCTGGCGACAATCAGCCGCGCCGGCCGCGACGAGGGCATCAATATCCCCGCCGTATCGAGATAGTCGCAGATCACGGCGGAGTCGAACAGCGATACGCCGTCTTCGGTTATCAGCGTCGGCAACTTGGCCAGCGGATTGTGCCGGACCAGATCCGGATTGGCGCGCGACGGCGCCACGACGACCCGCACGGTCTCGATCCGCCCGGCGCAACCGAGTTCATGCGCAACGACCATGACCTTGCGCACGAAAGGCGAAACCGGCGAGTAGAACAGCTTCACTGCGTGTCGCCTGGCCAATCCCGGCGCAGCAGACCCATGATGGCAACGTTCCAGAAGACATCGCCCACCGGCACGGCCTCGCGGCACAGCCCTTCATGCTGGAAACGCAGGCCGGCATAGGTGGCGATGGCAGCCTTGTTGAAGTCGAACACCCGCAGTTCGACACGATGGATCGCCGGTTCGGCGAAGGCGCATTGCAGTGCAAGCTCCACCATCGGGGCGGCCAGGCCGCGGCCGCGCTGGGCGGGGGCAATCGCGACGCGGCCAAGCGTCGCCTGACGGCAGACAGGATCGAACAGAAGCTGGAAATGCCCGGCGATGTGCCCGGTCCCGCCGCGGACGGTCCACGCCTGCCAGCCGCCCGGCTCCTGGATCAGGAAGGGGAGAAGCTGTTTCAGATCGAGCGGTGCGCGCAGCCGCGGCCCGGCCCATTGCACCACGTCGGCCGCAGTCGGAAACCAGGTGATGAGTTCGTCAATGTCGTTTTCCCCGAACGGGGCGGCAATCAATTCCATCACGCTGTCTCCATGCCTATAGTGGCCGGATCGAGGCCGGCAAGTTCCTTGTAGCGGGCGACATCAGTGGCTCCTTCGGTGTTGATCACGAGAACCCGCGAGTGCCGGTCGAGCCTCAACGCCGCCCGCATATCGGGATCGCTGCTGGCGCGGGCCAGGCCGGCGAGACCCGCCGCGCCGCTCTCCCCACCGACGATTGGCCGATCGGCAGTGGCCAGGGCCCGCATCGCCGCGATCGCGTCTTCCTCCCTAACCGCCATGAACGCGCTCGCCGTGCGCTCCAATATCCGCCAGGCGACCAGCGACGGCTCGTAGCATTCGAGCATGGCCATGACTGTTGCTTGGCCGGGATCAAGCACCACCGGCTGGCCGGCCGCTGCGCTGGCATGGAGGCAGGCGGCCCGCTCGGGTTCGACGACGATGAAGGCGGGCGACTTCGGGCCCGCGAGCGTCCAGTGCGCCGCCACGGCGGCCGCGAGCCCGCCCACGCCTGCCTGCAGGAAAACATGGGTCGGGGGTTCGTCGAGGGCATCGAGGATCTCGCGCACGATGACCGTATAGCCCTGCATGACCAGGGCCGGCACCTCCTCGTAGCCGGGCCATGACGTATCCGAAACGAGGGTCCAGCCGCGTTCGGAACAGGCAGCCAGCGAGGCGCGTACCGAGTCATCGTAGGAACCGTCGATGCGGATGATCTCGGCACCGAAGCGGGCAATGGCGGCGACACGCTCGTCGCTGACGCCGGCGTGGACGAAGATGACGGCCCGGCATCCCGCCAGCCGCGCCCCAGCCGCAACGGAACGGCCGTGATTGCCGTCCGTGGCGCAGGCGACGGTCATCCGCGCAAAAGCGGCGCGGTGTTCCGGCAGCATGAGGTCGGGCGGTGCGAGTTGTCGTCCGGCAACGCCCGATGCGCGGGTCAGAGCCAGCCGCAGCACCGCATACGCGCCGCCGAGTGCCTTGAAACTGCCGAGGCCAAGCCGGGCCGATTCATCTTTGACCAGGACTTGGCCGACACGATGCAGATGCGCGAGCCGCGGCTGCGAGAGCAACGGTGTCGGCCGGTAGCCAGGACAGTGGCGCAAGAAGGTCAGCACCGTATCCGGGGCGGTCGGGCCGAAAACACTGCGGGCGGTGTCGTCTAGCGGCTGCCGGCGGGCGGGCAGGGTATTGAGCAGGAACATCCGGTCTCGCTATGGGAAGATGGGTTCCGTCCAAGCGTACCCATTCAAAAAAGACTATTTGCGCGATACGCCACCGGTCGCCGGGATTTTTTTGCGTCGGAGCGGCGTTCGGACGCGGCGATTTCGCGCCATGGCCGGCTCTCGTGGCCGCCCGTGAAGGAGGGAGGGCTGGGCGAAAACGCCTCTTACCCCGCGATTTTGGCTGTCGCTCGCTTCACCGGGCCACGACCGATCTTCTGGTGGTGGAGCTGACAGGCATGACTACCAGTAGGGAGGCCGCAGCAGTTTTCAACGAATGGGGTGCACTTGGCCAAGCGACCGGGTGCTTCGGATATGAGCCGGCACCAATGCCTGCGAACTTGCCATAAATTTCGATACAATGTATCTATAAATGATACGTCGGATTTGGCCGTCTTCAAGACGGCAACACGGACAGCCACGCTGGTTGAGAGGAGATACCCCATGACATCCGAGCTGTTCCGGGCACCCCCGGCGATCGCGGAGGTCGATGAACGGGAGGCGCGGATCCAACTGGCCGCCTGCTACCGGCTGATCGCCCATTTCGGCATGGACGATGTGGTCTACACCCATATCTCGGCCCGGGTGCCGGGGCGGCACGACCAGTTCCTGATCAATCCCTACGGCCTGCGTTTCTCCGAGGTCACCGCCTCGAACCTGGTCAAGATCGACCTGGAGGCCAGGCTGGTCGAGCCGTCGAACTACCCGGTCAACGAGGCGGGCTTCGTCATTCACGGCGCGATTCACGGCGCGCGGCCCGACGCGTTCTGCGTCGTCCATACCCACAGCCGGGCCGGCGTCGCCGTCTCCTGCCTGGAGGAGGGCCTGCTGCCGCTGAACCAGGTCTCGCTCGAATTCCACAACCGGCTTGCCTATCACGATTACGAGGGCATCGCCCTCGATCTCGACGAACAGGCGCGGCTGATCGCCGATCTCGGCGACACCAGGGCGATGATCCTGCGCAACCATGGCCTGCTGACCCTCGGGCGCACGATTCCGGAAGCCTTCTATTTCATGTATTACCTCGACGTCGCCTGCCGGTTGCAGCTCGACATCATGTCGACCGGGGCCAAGATCCGGCCGGTGTCCGAGGCGATCGCCGAACATACCGCTCGGCAGTACACCCGTTACGACAGCCCGCGCGGCGCGCTGGAATGGCCGGCCTTGATGCGCATGCTGGACAAGGTCGATACGAGCTATCGCGACTGATGCCGCCAGCGCATTTCATCGACTGCCACCCGCCGATGGATGCGTGGCTGGGTGATGCTTGGCCCGACCTCGTCATCCATCACGGCCCGGCCGAGGGGGCGGCGCTGCGCGACCGTATCGGTGCGGCACCGGTGATCCTGTGCAGCCGTGCCCGGCTCGACGCCGCCTTGCTTGACGATTGCCCCGACCTGCGTGGCATCGTCTTCCTCGGCGGCAGCCCGGCATCCTATATCGATGTCGCCGCGGTTGAGGCGCGCGGCATCCGCCTGCGCACGGTGACGGGGTACGGCAACCGCTCGATCGCCGAACATGCCTTCGCGCTGATGCTGGCAGCAAGCCGCGACATCGCGGCGATGGATCGCGCCTTGCGGTCGGGGCAGTGGGCCGGCCGGCCGGGCATCGAACTGGCCGGAGCCTGCCTCGGTGTCGTCGGGGCCGGTGGCGTCGGCACCGAGATGGCCCGCCTCGGCGCCGCCTTCGGCATGGAGGTGCTGACCTGGAACCGGGGCGGCGCCTTGGCCCTCGACGACCTGCTGGCCCGGGCCGACGTCGTCTCGCTGCATCTCGCGCTGGTCCCCCAGACGCATCACATCATCGACGCCCGGCGGCTGGGGCTGATGCGGCCCGAGGCGATCCTGATCAATACCGCGCGCGGCGCGCTGGTCGACGAGGCGGCGCTCTTCGAGGCGCTGCGCGACGGCCGCCTGCGCCATGCCGGCCTCGACGTCTTCGGCCGCGAACCGTTGCCGGCCGACGACCCGCTGCTCACGCTGCCCAACGTCACCCTGACCGCGCATGCCGCCTACCGCACGCCGAGCGCCACGCGCCGCCTGCTCGAGACGGGATTGGCGCTGGTTGCCGAGGAACTGGCGCGGTGAAGTTGCCGAGCCCGCGGGAGATCCGCTTATCCTTGCCGGCGACCTTATCGTATATCGAACCAGTTTGGTTGACGTATTGCATTTTATGAACTAGAACGCGGGCAAAAGATCGATTTGATTGGAATCGGGCCCGCACCGATGAGCACGACCCTTCGCAAGTCCCTCCGCATCCTGGAATCGCTCGCGACGTCGGAAACGCCGCGCGGCATCTCGGAACTGTCCCGCGAGATCAACCTGAACAAGAGCGCGGTGCAGCGCATCTTCCAGACGTTGAGCGAAGAGGGTTATATCGAGAAAGAGGCCGATACCAGCCGCTATCGCCCGACCTTGCGGCTGTGGGAACTGGGCTCGCGCGTCATCGCCCAGAATCAGGCCCGGCGGCTCTTGCACCCCCTGCTGCGCTATGCCGCCAAGATTTCCGGGCTGACGATCTTCCTGGCTTGGGCCGATTATCCCGACGTCATCTATCTCGACAAGATCGAGGGCGAGAAGGGTCGGGCCAATTCGTCGGATACCGGCCAGCGTCTCGCCATGCATCAGGCGGCGTCCGGCCGGGCGATCCTGGCCTTCCTCGATGCGAAGGCGATCGACGACGTGGTGGCACAGCTGCCGAAGACCGCTTCCGCGGGCGAGGGCGTCTCGCGCCAGGAACTGCTGGACGAGCTGGCGATCGTGCGCGAGCGGATGTTTGCCGCGACCGAACGCGGCACCGCCTCGCGCATCTCCAGCATTGCCGCCCCGATCTGGGGGCCTGGGCCCATCCCCGTCGGCTCGATCGTGCTGACCTCGGATGCCCAGACCCTGCCGCGTTCCGATTTCGACCGCATCGGCGCCATCGCGATGAACGTGGCCGAGCAGGGCACGCGCGTCCTGGGCGGCAGCTATCCGGTGACCGAAGGCGAAGCGCCCTGAATGACGATCTGTAGTATCGCTATTCAGATTGCCGTATTGAATTTCTCCATCTAGACTTATCGGCGGTTCAAGCCGTGAGGGTGGAATGGAAAATTCAGGGCGTTTTGTCGGCGCGGAAGATGTCCACCGCCTCCTGGCCTTTCCCCGCCTGATCGACGCGCTGGGCCATGCCTTCACTGCCGGCTGCGTTGCGCCGCATCGCCATCAGCATCTGGCGCGGCTGCAGGGCGAGGCCGATGCGACCCTGCTGCTGATGCCGTCCTGGACCAGCTCCGGGGCCGACCAGCCCTATATCGCGCTCAAGGTCATGACGGTCATCCCCGGCGCGGCGGCCGGCCTGCCCAACGTGAATTCGAAAGTGCTGCTGCTCGACGGCGCGACCGGCGAACTGGTCGTGGTGGCCGACGGCAATGCGATCACTGCGCGCCGCACGGTCGCCACCTCGGTGCTGGCCGCGCGCTATCTGGCGCGGCCGGACGCTGCAACCCTGCTGATCGCCGGTGCCGGGCGGATCGGCAGCCTGCTTTACGACGGCTATGCCGAAGCCTTCCCGATCGCCGAGGCCCTAGTATGGGACATCGATGCCGGCCTTGCCGGCGCGCTGGTCGACCGGCTGGCGGCGCGCGGTATCGCTGCCCGGCTGGTCGCTGATCTCGACGCGGATCTCGGCCGGGCCGATATCGTGACCTCGGCGACGCGGTCGACCGCGGCATTCCTGGGCGGCCGCCACCTGCGGCCCGGCACGCATGTCGACTTGATCGGCAGCTTCAAGCCGGTGATGCGCGAGGCCGACGACGCACTGATCGCCCGCGGCTCGATCTTCATCGATACCGACAACGCGCTGGTGGAGTCGGGCGATCTGATCCAGCCGATCGAGGCCGGCGTCATCACCTCGGCCGATATCAGGGGCAGCCTCGCCGATCTCTGCGCCGGGCGCAAACCGGGCCGGACCGATGCAAGCGAGATCACCGTGTTCAAGACCGTCGGCTCGGCGATCGCCGATCTCGCGGCCGCCCGGCTGGTTCACACGCTGAGCGCGGCGTAGACCGAGGTTTCTAAGGCGTCGAACAGCGCCAGCGCGGTCGCACCAGTTGCAGCGCCGCGACCGAGGTCACAGCCTTGGTCATCGAGGCGATTGCCTTCGTCGCTTGTCACGCCGGCGACGACCGGCGGGAGATCGTTCGCCGCTGCGGCGCGGAGGACGCTTCTGGTCCTGGCCCACGACGTCATGCGCCGCCGCTTATACCCCGCGGATCAATCCGCCGTCGACGACGAGGTCCTGGCCGTTGACGTAGCTGGCCTCGTCGGACAGCAGGAAGGCCGCGACGCCGGCGATCTCGGCGACGCCGCCGAGACGGCCGGCCGGAATCTCGGCGATCTTCTCGGAAGGCTGCGGATAGCTGTCGATCCGCCCGGGCAGCAGGTTGTTCATGCGCAACCCTTGGGCCGCGTAGCGCTCGGCATAGAGCTTGGCGAACCCGGCGAGGCCTGAGCGCAGCACGGCCGAGACGGGAAAGCGCGGATCGGGCTGGCGCACGCCGATCGTCGAGATGTTGACGAAGGCGCCGCCCCGGCCGCCGGCCAGCATCACCGGCGTGACCAGCCGGGCGACGCGGATGACGTTCAGCACGATCATGTCGAGGCCGGCATGCCACTGATCATCGGTCAGCGACAGGATGTCACCGGTCGGCGGGTGTCCGGTGTTGTTGACCACCGCGTCGATCCGGCCGAATTTCTCCTGCGCCAGCGCCACGAGCTTTTCGAGATCGGCGGCCTCGGCCACCGATCCCTGCACGGCGATGCCGCCGAGCTCACGGGCGAGGTGGTGTACGCCATCCGAACGGGCCAGCAGCGCCAGGCGATAACCCTTGGCGGCCAGCGCCCGGGCGGCACCCTCGCCGATGCCGCGGCTGGCGGCGGTGACCAGCGCGACCTTCATGCGGCACGCAGGCCCAGGATCGCGCGGGCCTCGGCCGCGGTTGCTGGCCGGCGGCCGTATTCGGCGCAGAGGCCGGCGACGCGGGCGACCAATTCGGCGTTGCTCGCGGCCAGGCGCGACTGGTCGAAGCGGATGTTGTCCTCGAGGCCCGTGCGGCAATGGCCGCCGAGTTCGAGGGCCCAGCGGTTGACTTCCAATTGATGCCGGCCGATGCCGGCGGCGGTCCAGGTCGCCTCGGGCATGATCTTTTTCAACTGCGCGATCTCGAATTCCAGCACGTCGCGCCGCACCGGCAGGGCGTTCTGGATGCCAAGCACGAACTGGACATGGGCCGGCGGCTTCAAGAGGCCCTTGGCCACGAGATCGGCGGTGTTGTAGAGCATCGCCAGGTCGAAGATCTCGCATTCCGGCTTGATGTCGAATTCCCGCATCGACATGGCGAGATCGCGGATGAAATCGGGCGGGTTCTCGTTGACGAAGGTCGGGAAGTTTACCGAGCCGGTGGCCAGCGACGCCATGTCGGGGCGGTGATGCAGCATGCCGCCGCGCTGGCTCAGCTCGCGGCCCCGCGCGCCGGTCGAGAACTGCACGATCATTCCAGGGCAATGCTTGCGGATGCCTTCCTGGACCGCGGCGAAGCGGTCGGGGTCGGAGGACGAGCTTTCGTCGTCGTTGCGGACATGGATATGGGCAAGCGTCGCGCCGGCCTCGAATGCCTGATGGGTCGATTCGACCTGCTCGGCCACGGTGACCGGCACGGCCGGCGTATCCTTTTTGCGCGGGACCGAGCCGGTGATGGCGACGGTGATGATGCACGGCGTCATGGGTGGGGTTTCCTGCCTTGAAGTTTATGAGTTCCGCTCGGCCGCCGGGCCATAACCCCCGCCGCCGCCGCTTTCGATCAGGACGCGGTCGCCCTGGCGCAGCACGTACTGGCCGGCGGCCTCGATCGCGCGGCCGTTGATGGCGAAGCTTGCCGCGGCCCCCGGCTCGCCGCCGGCCAGGCCGGGCGCGGGGCAGCGGACGCGGTTGACCATGAACGAGGCGATCGCCGGAATTTCGCCGAGCATGCGGAATTCGAAGCGGATGCCGTCGCCGCCGTTGTGCCGGCCGCGCCCGCCCGAGCCGTGGCGGATCGACCGGCAGATCACCTCGATCGGCGCCTGGGATTCCAGGACCTCGATCGGCGTGTTCGACAGGTTCGACGGGAAGCTGATCGCCGAGACGCCGTCCTGCCCGGCGCTGGCGCCTTGCCCGGCGCCGATGAACGCGTTGACGGCATAGCGCACCTTGCCGCGCAGGCTGGCCAGCTGGATGTTGTTCGACGGCGAGCCGGGGGCTGCCTGCGCCCGGTCGGGCATGACCTGGGCCAGCGCCCCGAAGATCGCCGGCGGCAGCAGATGGCCGATCATGCCACGCGCGCCGCAGGGGGCGGGTTTGGTCGGGTTGAGGATCGAACCTTCGGGCGCCGAGATGTGGATCGCGGCAAACGACCCCTCGTTGTTCGGGATCCACGGCGCGAACAGCGATTTCAGCGCATAGGCGCTGTAGGCGAAGGTGTAGTTGGCGACTGTATTGATGGCCAGCGGCACCTGCTCGGATGAGCCGGCATAGTCGACCGAAACTTCGTCGCCGGCGATGGTGACGGCGCAGACGATGCGCACCACGCCGCCGGGCATGTCGCCGGGCCCGTCGTTCTCGACGACGTAGCGGTAGGTGCCGTCCGGCACCGCGGCTATGGCGTCGCGCATCGCCTTGTTGGTGCGGCCGATGATCTCGTCGGCGAAACCGTCGAAATCGATGCCGGTCTCCGCGATCAGCGCATTCAACCGCTCGCCCAGCGCGGTGCAGCAGGAAACCTGCGCCCAGATGTCACCCATCGTCTCGTCGGGTACGCGGACATTGGCGCGAATCATCCGCACCAGCAGGTCGACCGGTTCGCCGCCGTCGAGGATGCGCATCGGCGGGATCTGCAGCCCTTCCTCGAACAGTTCGCGGTTGGCCGGGCTGCGCAGCCGGCCGCCGACATCGGGCAGGTGGCTGACGACGCCGGCGAAACCGATGACGGCGCCGTCGCGGAAGATCGGCATGGCGAGCGTCGCGTCGTTCAGATGCCCGGTGCCCAGCCAGGGATCGTTGGTGATGAAGGCATCACCCGGCCGCATGGTGCCCAGGCCGAAATCGGCGATGAACTGGCGGATCGTCACCGGCACGGTCGAGATGAACGACGGGATGCTCTGCGACGACTGCGCCAGGTTGCGGCCGCGCGCGTCGGTCAGTACGACGGCGTAGTCGTTGGCCTCGCGCACCAGGGTCGAAAACGAGGTGCGCACGAAGGTCGCCGCCGCCTCGTCGACCGCGCTGATCAGCCGCGTCCACAGGATTTCCAGCGTGATCGGATCGATTGGCGCACTCATGCCGCGGTCTCCAGCGTGACTTCGATGGTGCCGGTCGCGAGGATGGCGATGGCGGCCTTGTGGGCGATGACGAGGGTCGATTCCGGCTCGACGATGATGGCCGGCGCGGCGAGCTTGGCGCCCGGCGCCAGGCGATGGCGATCATAGACCGGCACGGCGGCATAGCGCTTCTCGCCCGGCAAGTAGATGCGGCGTTCGCCGACCGGCTGGCCGGACAGCGCGCCCGGGCCCGGTGCCAGGGTGTAGTGGCGCTGGGTGCGGGCCGACTGGCCGGAGACGCGCCAGGTGACGATCTCGGGGATGCCGCCCGGCACGGTGCGGCCGAACAGGCGGACATATTCCGCCTCGAACCGCGCCTGCAGCAAAGCGGGGGTCAACTGGTCGGCCGCCGCCGTGCCGAAATCGACCTCGATGCTGGCGCCCTGGCCGAGATAACGGATCTCGGCCATCGTGCCCCAGGCGATCTCGGCCGCGGGCACCTTGGCCTGGGCGAGGTCGGCGGTGATGTCGCCGCGGGCGGCACCGATGCGCTGGCGCAGGTCGGCCTGGTCGAATCCGGCCACCGGCTCCAGCCGCGACCACGAGCGGTCGGCGCGGGCGGGGGCGGCGAGGAAACCGAGGCAGGAACCGACGCCGGAGGCGACCGGCACCAGGATGCGCCGGATGCGCAGCCGGCGGGCGACGTCGACGGCATGCACCGGCCCGGCCCCGCCGGTCGAGACCAGGGTGAAGCCGCGCGCGTCATGGCCGCGCTCGGCGATATGGGTGCGGGCGGCGGCGGCCATGTTCTCGTTGACGATGTCGTGGATGCCCCAGGCCACCGCCTCGGCGGTCAGGCCGAGGCGCTCGCCCAGCCGGCCCAACGCCCGGGTCGCCTGGCCGATGTCGAGCTTCATCGTGCCGCCGAGGAAATTGTCGGCATCGAGATAGCCGAGCACGAGATCGGCATCGGTCACCGTCGCCTCGGTGCCGCCCAGCGCGTAGCAGGCGGGGCCGGGTTCGGAACCCGCGCTGTCCGGCCCGACCTGCAAGAGGCCCAACGCATTCAGCCGGGCGATCGAGCCGCCACCGGCCCCGATCTCGATCAGGTCGATGCTGGGCGAGACGGCGGGCAGGCCGGAGCCCTTGCGGAAGCGACGAACCCGGGCGAATTCGAAGACATGGGTGATCGATGGCGTGCCGCCGATGGAGACGCAGGACTTCGCGGTGGTGCCGCCCATGTCGAAGGCGAGGATACGATCGGTGCCTTCGCCGTTGCCGCAGTTGATGGCGCTGAGCACGCCGCCGGCCGGGCCTGATTCGAGCAACTGGATGGGGAAACGCGCGGCGATGTCTGCCTCGGTGAAGCCGCCGTGGCTGACCATGATGTCGAGGCGGCCGTCGACGCCCAGTTCCTTCAGCCGCAGCCCCAGGATCTGCAGGTAATGTTCGACGATCGGATGGACATAGGCATTGGCGACCACGGTCGACATGCGCTCGTATTCACCGATCTCGCTGGCCACCTCGGACGACAGCGAATAGCGCCGGTCTGGCGCGATGCTGCGCAGGATGGCGGCGACTTCCTGTTCGTGGCGGCCGTCGACGCAGGCATGCAGGAAGCAGATGGCGACGGCGGAGACGTCGCTGTCGGCGATGCGGCGGGCCAGCGCCTCGACCGCGGCGGTATCGACCGCCCGGCGTTCGGCGCCATCAGGGCCGATGCGTTCGTCGACCGCGAAACGCTGCGCGCGCTCGACCAGCGGGGCGGGGAAGGTGGCGGCGAGATCGTAGGTGTCGTAGCGCATCTCGCGCCGGATATCGAGGGTGTCTTCGGTGCCGGCCGTGACCACCAGCGCGGTCTTCGACCCCTTGCGTTCCAAGAGCGTGTTGGTGATCAGCGTGGTGCCGTGCACGACGCGGGCGACCGTGGCGCCGTCGCCGGGTTTCTGCGCCAACAGCAGCTCCACCACCCGGGCGATGCCGTCGCCGGGATCGGACGGCGTGGTCAGCGACTTGGCGACCCAGATGCGGTCGGTCGTATCGTCGAGCAGCACGCCGTCGGTGAAGGTGCCGCCGACATCCACGGCAATCTGATAGGCCACTAGTCTCTCCCTTCGATCAACTGGGCTGCTTCGGTCAATTGCCTGATCAGCATCGCGTTCAGTGGAATGCCATCGGCGTCGCGCCGCAATGCTTCGGCGGCGGCGCGGGCGCCAGGGAGGCGCGGGGACCCGCCGGAGGCCGGCGTGCTGCCCTCGACCCGGTCGCCCAGCGTGGCCGCGACCGCCGCTGCCGTCCCGGCGCCGGCGAAATGGGCCGGGTCGAAGGCCAGGAACAGGTGACTGGTGCCGGCCGGTTCGGGCGACGGGTCATGCGGGTTGCGCACCAGGAATCCGGGCCGCCCGCCGGCCAGCGTGGTGCAGAGCAATTCGACCATCAGGGTCAGGGCGTAGCCCTTCGCCCCGCCCAGCGGCTGGACCGTGCCGTCGAGGCCGGCCTTGGCATCGGTGGTCGCCCGCCCCTCGGCATCCAGCGCCCAGTCGGTCGGGATGGTTTCGCCCTTCAGTGCGGCCTGGCGCAGCCGCCCGCGCGAGACCGTGCTGGTCGCCATGTCGATGACGACGGGGGCGGTGCCGGCGCGCGGGAAGGCCGCGGCGATCGGATTGGTACCGAGCAGTGCCTCGCGCCCGCCCCAGGGCGCCATGGTCGGGGCGGCATTCGAGAAGGCCAGCGCCACCAGCCCATCGCGCGCCGCGCGATCGACCAGCGGCGCTGCGGCGCCGAAATGATTGCTGTCGCGCACCGCGGCGATGCCGACGCCGTGCAGCCGGGCGCGCCGGCCGGCCTCGGTCATCGCTGCCAAGCCGACCAGGATGCCCAGGGCGTTGCGGCCGTCGATCGTCGCCGCCGGGCCGTTGCCCGACGAAATCTCGGGCCGGGCCTGGGGATCTATCGCGCCACTCAGGATACGACGGACATAGACCGGCAGATGGGCGAGGCCGTGGCTGTCGATGCCGCGACGCTGGCATTCGACCAGCAGGGCGGCCGCCGCGGCCGCATCGTCCGGCCGCAGCCCCGCGGCCGCGAGGATGCCGGCGGCCAGACCCGCCAGGGCTGCCTGGCCGATCGTCGTCCCGGCCGCGAGCTCGGCGATCTTCATGCCCGGTAGACCGGGGTCAGCCAGCCCGGCCGCTTGAGCCCTGCGCCGGTAACCGTGTCGAAATAGCCCTGCTGCAGCCGAGCGGTCATCGGGCCGCGCTGGCCGCTGCCGATGACGATGCCGTCGATGTCGACCACCGGCACCAGCTCGGCCGCCGAGCCCACCATGAAGACTTCGTCGGCGGCGTAGAGCTCGGTCTTGTCGACCATGCGCTCTGATACCCTGATGCCCTGCTCGGCGGCGATGGCCAGCACGGTATCGCGGGTGATGCTTTCCAGGATGCCGCTGGTGACGTCGGGCGTGATCAGTTCGTCCTTGCGCACCAGGAAGATGCAGGTGCCCGGCCCCTCCGCGACCTTGCCCAGGCTGTTCAGCATGATCGCCTCGTCATAACCGTCCTGGATCGCCTGGTAGCGCGCCAGCCGGCCGTTGACATAGTTGCCGCCGCACTTGATGCGCGGCGACATGACGTTATCGGCCATGCGTACCCAGGCCGAGACCTGGCAGCGCATGCCCTTGTCGGTGCGGGCGGCACGCGGCTTCTCGATCGCCGAGATGGCATAGCTGATCGGGCCCTTGGCCTGCTGTTCGCCTTTGCCGTCGATATAGGCCG
This sequence comes from Pseudomonadota bacterium, assembly GCA_023433835.1. Taxonomy (GTDB): domain Bacteria; phylum Pseudomonadota; class Alphaproteobacteria; order Ferrovibrionales; family Ferrovibrionaceae; genus JAFKFH01. Next base: position 32,741 of record JAEYTW010000560.1, read on the forward strand.
TGGCGCGAATATGGGCCGCGGCGCGCACATTGTTGCGGCGCAACAGTTCGAGCGTCACGCGGTTGATCTCGGCCCCGTCGAATTTGGCGTCGAAACGCAGCAGCTTCATCGACTGCATCAGCCGGTCGGTATGGTCCTGCAGGCGGAAGATATAGAGCTCCTCGTCCGGATCGCTCCAATAGGCGCGCAGGCCCTCGAACACCGACAGGCCGTATTTGACGGCCGGCGACATCACATGGGTGGTCGCCGCCTCGTAGGGCACGATCTCGCCGTTCAGCGCGATGAATTCGGGATTGGACATGCGGATGCGGTCCTCAAGCGGGGGTGAGACGGAAACGGGCGAGGGCGAGGTCGCCTTCGTGTTCTATGGCAAGCTGGACCGCCGCGCCGAGCGACAGCCGGCGGCCGGCATCGCTGTCGACCACGTTGGTCAGCAGGCGCGGGCCTTCCGCCAGCTCGACGCAGGTAACGTCGTAGGGCAGGCGGTCCTTGAAGGCCGGGTCGTAGGCAGTGTGGTAGACCACCCAACTCACCACCGTCGCGCGCCCCGAGGCGTCGCGCCATTCCGGCGATGGCTGCAGGCAGTTCGGGCAGGCTTCGCGCGGTGGCAGCCAGTCGTGGCCGCAATGGCTGCAATGCTGGTAGGTCAGCCGGCCTTCGCGCAGTGCCGCCCAGTAGGGCGCGCTGATCGGATTGGCATCGGGCTGGGGGAAGGCCATCACGCCCTCCCCAGGATCAGGGTCGCGTGGGTATGCATGGTGCCGCCTTGATTCGAGACGATGCAGGCGCCGGTGCCGCCGACCTGCAGCCGAGCGTCGCCGCGCATCTGGCGCACACCCTCGATGACCAGTTGCAGGCCGGGCGTGCCGCTTTCGGACAACAGGCCGCCGCTGGTGTTCAAGGGCAGGCGGCCGTCGAGGGCGATGCCCCCCTCCGCGGCAAAGGCCCCGGCCTGGCCCGGCCGGCAGAAGCCGTAGTCCTCAAGCGTCACCAGCGGCGTCACGGTAAAGCAGTCGTAGAGCTGCGCCACCGCGATATCATCATGCGCCACCCCGGCCATGGCGAAGGCGGTCCCGGCCGAGGCCTTCGCCATCGTCTGCACCATGTCGGGCCGCAGATGCACGTCCCAGGATTCCTGGCCCTGGCCGAATCCCAGGATCGGCACGGCGTGGTCGATCTTGAGCTCGGCAGCGCGGCGCCGCGACATCACGATCACGGCGGCCGCGCCGTCCGACAGCAGGCAGCAATCATCGCGCCGCAGCGGCTCGACCACGAAGGGCGAGGCGAGATAGTCGTCCATGGTGATCGCCTGGCGCAGATGGGCATTGGGGTTCTGGGCGCCATGGCCGCGGCAGGTCACCGCCACCGCGCCGAACTGCGCGTCGGGAATGTCGTATTGCTGCCGATAGCGCTGGTGCAGCAGGGCATAGCCGGCCGCAGTCGAATACCAGCCATAGACCGCGTCATCGCCGCGCGGCCGGGCATAGACCTGGCGGCTGCCGGTGCGCGGCGTATCGCCATAGCAGATCAGGGCGATATCCATCAGCCCGGCCTCGATCGCCATGGCGGCATAGGAGATCAGCGCGATATTGGCCGCCCCGCCCTGGTCGAGCGCGGCGCCGACCCGCGGCCGCAGGCCCAGCGCCTCGGCCACCTTCTGACCGTAGAGAATCGAGGGTTCGGCATTGGCCATCTTGACCAGCACGCCGTCGACCATGTCCTTGGCGATGCCGGCATCGGTGATCGCGTTGCGGCAGGCTTCGACGATCAGCGAGACGCGATCGCGGCCCGCATGCTTGCCGTAGGTCGTATGCCCGACCCCGGCGATGACGGCCTTGCCGTGCATCAGATCACCCCGTCCTGGCGCAACCCGGCGATTTCGTCGGGGCCGAGGCCTAGCTCGCGGCCGTAGACCGCGTCGTTGTCGATGCCATAGCCCGGGCTGGCCTTGTAATCGGGCTGCGCCGTGCCGCCGTAGTTGATCGGGCTGCGGCAGACCGTGATCGGCCCGTATTGCGGATGGTCGATCTCGAACAGCATGCCGCGTTCGTGCATATGCGGGTCGGCGATCACCTCGGGCAGGTCGCGGACCGGCGCCGAGGGCACGCGATGGGCGACCAGCCGGGCGAACAGCTCGTCGCGGGTGAAGCCTTCGGTCCAGCGGCTGATCATGCCGTCGATATCGGCCATCGCCGCGACGCGGTCGCGCATGCTGGCGGTGGCGGGATCGTTCTTGAGCTCCGGCCGCTCCATCGCTTCCAGCAGGTTCTGCCAGTGCTTGTCATTGTTGCAGATGATGGCGACGAAGCCGTCGCGTGCCGGATAGACGTTGTACGGACACAGCGACAGGCCGCCATGGCGGTTGCCGGTACGGAAGGGGATGTCGTCGCGCTCGCCATAGGTCATGCCGATCGAGGAGGCGAGCGAGGGGTAGACCGCCTCCAGCATCGCCACCTCGACATGCGCGCCCTCGCCGGCGACCGCGCGGCGATACAGCGCCGTGGTGATCGCGCCATAGAGATGCACGCCGCCGAAGAAGTCGCACAGTGCCGCGCCCGACTTGACCGGGGCATTGTTGGGAAAGCCGGTGATGCTCATGACGCCCGACATTGCCTGCACCGTCAGGTCCATCGCCGGATAGTCGCGATAGGGGCCGTCATGGCCGTAGCCCGAGCCCGAGGCATAGACGATGCGCGGGTTGATCGCCTTGATCGCGGCATAACCCAGCCCCAGTCGGTCCATCACGCCCGGCGCATAGTTCTCGGCGATGACGTCGGCCTCGCGGGCCAGGCCGAGGAACAGGTCGCGCCCGCGCGGCGACTTCAGGTTCAGCGAGATCGAGCGCTTGTTGGCGTTGAGCATGGCGAAGGGCACGCCGGCGCCCGAGCGCGCGTCGCGCCGGCGCAGGAATTCGCCGCCGGGCGGCTCGACCTTGATCACCTCGGCCCCGGCCATCGCCATCAGGAAGGTGGCGTAGGGGCCGTTGTAGATCTGGGTCAGGTCGAGGACGCGAATGCCGTCGAGGGGCTGCCGGGTCATGGTCAGCGCCCCTTGAACACGGGTTGGCGCTTCTCGGCGAAGGCCGCCTTGGCCGCCGCCGTATCCTCGGAATGATGCAGGATCCGGTTGACCAGCTGTTCCATGCGCAGGCCGGTGGGCAAATCCATGTCGCGCGAGCGGATCGCCAGTTCCTTTGCCGCCTGCAGGGCCAGCGGCGCGTTGGCCGCGATCTTGCGGGCATAGGCACGCGCGGCGTCGAGCACGCCGCCGGCCGGCACCACCTGGTTGATCAGGCCCCAGCGCAACGCGGTCTCGGCATCGATCGAATCGCCGGTCAGCAGCATTTCCATGGCGATGGCATAGGGCAGCTGCTGCATGATGCGCTGGGTGCCGCCATTGGCGGCGATGATGCCGCGCTTGACTTCCGAGACGCTGAAGATCGTGCCCTCGACCGCGACGCGGATGTCGGTGGCCAGCAGCAAGGTCATGCCGCCGCCGACGCAGGCGCCGTTGACGGCCGCGATCACCGGCTTCCAGATTTCCAGCCCTCGGTTCAACAGCTGGTTCTTCTGGGTCAGCCACAGTTCCGCCAGCTCGACGTCGCGGCCGACGAAGGATTTGATGTCGGCCCCGGCGCAGAACGATTTATCGCCGGCGCCGGTGATGATGGCGACGCTGATGTCGGAATCGTCGCGTACCCGGGCCCAGGCCTTCGACAGCGCATCGTAATGCTCGGCGTCCAGCGCATTGCGCCGTTCCGGGCGGTTGATGGTGATCAGCGCGACGCCGTCTTCCAGCGCGAAATCGATGCTCATGGCTTACTGCCCGCCGTTGATCAGATGCCGGGCGAGGACCATGCGATGCACCTCGGAAGGGCCTTCGCCGATGCGCTTGATGCGCAGTTCGCGATACCAGCGCTCGATCGGCAGTTCCCGGGCCACGCCCAGCGCGCCGAACATCTGGACGCAGCGGTCGATGACGCGGCCGGCGGTCTCGGTCGCCGTGACCTTGGCGATCGAGGCCTCGATCTTGATGTCGTGGCCGAGATCGGCACGCCAGGCGGCCTGATAGGTCAGGAGGCGGGCGGCGCGCAGCTCCATCTCGGAATCGGCGATCATCCACTGGATCGCCTGCTTGTCGGCCAGGGCCGACTTGAACGACTTGCGCTGGCGCGTCCAGTCGATCGCCATCTGCAGCGCTTCCTGCGCCACGCCGATCACGCCGGCGGCATAGGGCACGCGGGCATGGACCAGCCATTTCTGGCAGACGGCGAAGCCCTCGTCCTCGGCGCCGAGGCGATTCTCGACCGGCACCCGGACATCCTCGAAATGCACTTCATAGGGGGCGTAGGAACGGATGACCGGGATTTCCCGCGCCTTGATGCCCGGCATGTCGCGATCGACGATGAAGCAGGAAATGCCGCCGCGGTCGCCTTCGGCCCCGGTGCGGGCGAACACCAGGCCCCAATCGGCCTTGCCGGCCGCGGTGATCCACATCTTGGTGCCGTTGATGATGTAGTGGTCGCCGTCGCGCCGGGCCCGGGTGCGGATCGAGCGCGCCGGATCGGCACCGCCGCTGGCTTCCGAGATGGCGACGAAGCACTTCTTGCCCTTCTGGATCCCGGCGACGCCATAGCGGGCGATCTGGTCGGCGTTGCCGAGCCAGATGACGCTGGGCGGATCGATGCCGAAGGCGCCGCAGGCCGGGACATAGGCGCCCATTTTGCACTTCGCCGCCTCCTCGGCGACGATGACCTGGGCCAGGAGCCCGGCCCCGCCGCCGCCATGCTCGGCCGGCGAGGCGAGACACCACAGGCCGAGTTCCCGGGCTTTGCGCTGCAGTTGGGCCAGGTCGTCGACCGGCAGCTCGAAGCAGTCATGCGGCTGGCGGTCCTCCACCGGCCGCACCTCCTGGCGCATGAAGCGCGAGACGGTCTCGCGCAGCAGGGCCAGTTCCTCCGGCAGTTCCCAACTGCCTGACGGCAGGGACAGGGCTTCGGCGCTCATTCCAACTCGGGCTCCCTCTCTGGGCGGGTCATTCGGCTATCTGCTGGAACGACCGACTTGATATTTGATACATCGTATTAGAATTTGCGCTACGCACGGTGTCAAGGCGGGACGGAAGGGAAATTTGTCCCGGAATTCCGGGGGTTTAGGGCGCGCGGATCCGTGGCCCGCCAGGCGGGCCGCAGGCGGCGCCGGTCATCCCGTCAGGCTTTGACGCCGCGCTCCGGATAGGGCTCGTTGTCGAGGATGCGCTGATAGGTCAGGCGGCTCAGGTCGATCGCCCCGAAGCGGCCGTCGATGATCAGCTCGGCCAAGCCCCGGCCGATCGCCGGCGCATGCTGCAGGCCGTGGCCCGAGCAGCCCGCGGCGATCAGGAAATTGTCGACCTCGCCGATCCAGGGCCCGATGATCATGTTGCCGTCGAAGGTGCTCTGGGCGTAGTGGCCGCACCAGGCGTTCTTCAGCTTGACCTGCTCGAAGCCTGGCATGCGGTTGGCCAGCGCCGGCCAGACCTCGTTCTCGAAATAGTCGTAGTTGACGTCCCAGACGAAATTGCCGGCGGCGTCGTAGTTGGTGATGCCGCTGATGAAGCCCGCCCCTTCCGGGCGGAAGCCGACGCCGAGCTGGTCGCGCACGAGCGGCAGGGGCTCGGGCTTGGCCGGCGTCTCGAAATAGAACTGGGTGCGCGGCAGCGGCACCACCGGGATCTTCATGCCGATCATCTCGCACACCGCCGGGGCCCAGATGCCGGCGGTGTTGACCACGTACTCGGCCGAAAGGCTGGTGCCATCGCCCAGATGCACGGCGGTGACCCGCCGCCCGTCGCGCTCCAGCCCGACGGCTTCGGCATGGCGGTATTCGGCGCCCATGGCGCGGGCCTTGCGGCGCAGGCCCATCAGCGCGCCGTAGGGGTCGATCCAGCCGTCGCGCGGCGACAGCACGGCCGAGGCGACATCGTGCGTCGCGAGCGACGGGAAGCGGCGGGCCAGGGCCGGGCCGTCGAACAGTTCGGCGTCGCAGCCCATGCTGGTCTGGTAGTCGTGGTTCAGCTTCATGTCGGCCGCCTGGGCCGGCGTATTGGCGATGAACAGGTAACCCTGTTTCCAGAAGTCCAGCGGCGTCCGGTCGCCATCGACCTCCATCAACTCGCCGAAGGCCGAATAGAACTCGTGGCCATAGCGCGACATCAGCAGGTTTTCAGGCTGCGAGAACAACAAACGGATGCCCGCGACGGAAACCGCCGATGGCGCCCGTTCATAGGTCGGGTCGCGCTCCAGGACGCAGATCCGCATCCCGGGCTCGCGGCGCAGCAGGTGGTAAGCCGTGCTGCCCCCGAACAGGGCACCCCCGATAATGACTACGTCGTAATGCTGTCCACCTGACATCATGCTTCCTCGGATCGGATACCACGGTCAGGCTCGCAGATGATCGATTGAAAATCAATACGACATATCGCAATATGAACCACATTCTTGAAAACAGGGGTATCGCCATGCGTCATCGCAACAAGGTCGCCATCGTCACCGGGGCCGCCCAGGGTATCGGCCTGGCCTGCGCCCAGCGCCTGCATGAGGAGGGCGCGCGGGTCGTCCTGTCCGACATCAACGGCGACAAGGTGGCGGACGCGGCGGCGACGCTCGCGAACGGCGGCGACACCACACTGGCGGTGACCTGCGACGTCGCTTCCCAGGCCGCGATGAAGGCGCTGGTCGCCGCGGCGGTCGAGCGATTCGGCACCGTCGACATCATGGTCAACAACGCGGCGACGACCGTCGCCTCCGAACCGCTCGACCTGACCGAGGAGGAGTTCGACCGCGTCATCGGCGTCAACCTCAAGGGTACGCTGTTCGGCTGCCAGGAGGCCGGGCGCATCATGGTGGCCAAGGGGCGCGGTGCCATCGTCAACATGTCGTCGATGCAGGCCGAGCTGGCGATCGCCGCCCGCGTGCCCTACGGCATCTCGAAGGCCGGCATCAACCAGCTGACCAAGATCTTCGCGCTGTCGCTGGCGCCGAGGGGCGTGCGCGTCAACGCGGTCGGCCCGGGCACGATCCTGACCGACCTGACGCGCAACGGCGTGCTGTCGAACGAGGAGTCGTATCGCCGCATCCTGTCGCGCACGCCGATGGGCCGCTGCGGCGAGGCCGACGAGATCGCGACCGTGACCTCGTTTCTCGCCTCCGACGAAGCCTCCTACGTCACCGGCCAGACGATCTATGCCGATGGCGGCCGGCTGACCCTTAACTACACCGTGCCCGTCACCTCGCTGCCGGGGGCCTGAGGCGATGACCGATGCCGGCGCCGCCGTCGAGATCAGCGGCATGCACAAATGGTTCGGCACGTTCCACGCGCTGCGCGATATCAACCTGACGATCGGGCGCGGCGAACGGCTGGTGGTCTGCGGGCCGTCGGGGTCGGGCAAGTCGACGATGATCCGCTGCATCAATCGGCTGGAGGAACACCAGCGGGGCCGCATCGTCGTCGACGGCATCGAGCTGACCGACGATGTGCGGCGGGCCGACGCTGTGCGCCGCGAGACCGGCATGGTGTTCCAGCATTTCAACCTGTTCCCGCATCTGACGGTGTTGGAGAACTGCACTTTGGCGCCGATGTGGGTGCGCCGGCTGGGGCGGGCCGAGGCGCGCGACCTCGCCATGCATTTCCTCGAACGCGTGCGCATTCCGGACCAGGCCGGCAAATATCCCGGCCAGCTGTCGGGCGGCCAGCAGCAGCGCGTGGCAATCGCCCGCTCGCTGTGCATGACCCCCAAGCTGATGCTGTTCGACGAGCCGACCTCGGCCCTTGATCCGGAGATGGTCAAGGAGGTGCTCGACACCATGGTGGTGCTGGCCGAGGAGGGGATGACGATGATCTGCGTCACCCATGAGATGGGCTTCGCGCGACAGGTCGCCGACCGCGTGGTGTTCATGGATCGCGGCGAGATCGTCGAGCAGAACGCGCCGGCCGAATTCTTCGGTGCGCCCCTGCAGGAACGGACGCGGGATTTCCTCAGCCAGATCCTGCATTGAGCGATTTGATGAGGCGTATATCGAAACGACGTATTGAATAATGACCATTTGTCCCGTACCCTCGCTCCAAGGTTCGAATACGGACCGTTGAGCGGAACAACGAAACAGGGGTGGTGCAATGAATTGGATGAGCAAACTGGTCTGTGCGGGTGTTGCGGCTGCCGGTCTGGTGGCCGGCGGGGCCACGGCGGCGGAAAGCCCGACGGTCAAGAAGATACAGGCGCGTGGCAAGCTGCAGTGCAGCGCGCCGGCCGGCGGCTATCCCGGCTTCTACGAGGTCGACGACAAGGGCCAGTGGAAGGGGTTGGAGGCCGATCTCTGCCGCGCCATCGCCGTCACCGTCCTGGGCGCGCCCGACAAGGCCGCCGCCGTGCCAGTCAGCTTCGCCCAGCGTTTCCCCGCGCTGCAGTCGGGTGATATCGACGTCGTGCTGATGGTGACGACCTGGACACTGCAGCGCGATACGGCGCTGGGCTTCCAGTTCTCCAACCCGTATTTCTACGGCGGCGCCCAGTTCATGGTGAAGAAGTCGCTGGGCGTCACCGCTGCCAACCAGCTCAGCGGCGCGACGATCTGCACCATCGCCGGCACGACGACCGAGCGCATGCTGGTCGACTTCATGGAACGCAACAAGCTGCCCTACAAGGTGGTCGCCACCGAGAAGGCCGAGGAATCGCGCGAGTCCTATCTTGCCGGCCGCTGCGACGCCTTCGTCGGCTGGGGGCCGGGCCTGGCCTCGTTCCGCGTCTCCAAGGCCAAGGTGCCGGACGAGCATGTCATCCTGCCCGACATCCTGACCAACGAGCCGATCTCGGCCGTGGTGCGCCAGGACGACGACGTCTTCCTCGACATGGTCAACTGGACGCTGGCCGCCGTCGTCGAGGCCGAGGATCTCGGCATCACCTCCAAGAACGTCGACGAGATGAAGAAAAGCGACAATATCCGGGTCAAGCGCCTGCTGGGCGTTACCCCCGGCATCGGCAAGGCGCTCGGCCTGCAGGAAGACTGGGCCTATCAGGTGATCAAGCAGGTCGGCAATTTCGGCGAGCTCTATGACCGTTCGCTGGGTCAGGGTTCGCCCTACAAGCTCGATCGCGGCCTCAACAAGCTGTGGAACCAGGGCGGGCTGTTGTCCGCGCCGATCTTCGACTGACGCTTCCGGCCCCTCGCCCGCCCTCGGGCTGTCTCTTATACAACATCTCCGAGCCCACGAGACTAG
>JAEYTW010000585.1 GCA_023433835.1 Pseudomonadota bacterium
ACACCACGCCGCGCACCGCCCGGGCGATCTGATCCGGCGCCCGGACATCGGCCCGCAGGTTCAGGCGCGACCGGCGGGCGCCTTACCGGCGGCGATCGCCGGGCGACCGCTATCGAGATGTCGCGAGTTGTATCCCGCGCCCGACCGCGCCAATATCCGGCCATGGCCCTGCTCAAGATCGCCCGGATGGGCAACCCGATCCTCGCCCGATCAGCCGACCCGGTCGCCGACCCGACGGCGCCGGAAATCGCCAGGCTCGCCGCCGACATGATCGAGACGATGCACGATGCCCCGGGCATCGGGCTCGCCGCCCCGCAGGTGCATGTGCCGCTGCGCGTCGTCGTCTTCTTCCTGCCGCCGCATCGCTGCGCGCCGGGCGAACCGCCGGTCAAGGAAACCGCGATGATCAACCCGGTGATCGAACCGTTGAGCGACGAGCAGGGTTATGACTGGGAGGGGTGCCTGTCGGTACCGGAATGGCGCGGCCGCGTGCCGCGTTTCAACCGCATCCGCTATCGCTATCATACCCTCGACGGCGAGATCGTGACCCGCGAGGTCGGCGGCTATCACGCCCGGGTGGTGCAGCATGAATGCGACCATCTCGACGGCGTGCTCTACCCGAAGCGGATGACCGACCTGGGGGACCTCGTCCACATGAGCGAGATGCGCCACCGGATGGCGGCTGGTTGAAGGATAGCGTTATGACCGATGACGGCCTGGAAGACGCCCGCAAAGCCATTCTCACGCATGCGCTGCCCGACGTGCCCTTCGACGGGTGGAGCGGCACGACCCTGGCGCGCGCCTGCGCCGCCGCCGGCCTCGACCCCTCGATGGCGGCGCGTGCCTTTCCCGGCGGCCCGACCGAACTGATCGCCTACTGGATCGCCTGGTGCGACCGCCAGATGCTCGACGGCATGGCGGCGCAGGATCTGAGCACGCTGAAGCTGCGCCAGAAGGTGGCGCTGGCCGTGCGCCTCCGCCTCGAACCGCTGGCCGGCCACAAGGAAGCGGTGCGCGCGGCGCTGAGCCACCTTGCCTTGCCGCTGGCAGCGCCCGCGGCGCTGAAGTCGCTGCATCGCACGGTCGATGCGATCTGGCAGGCGGTCGGCGACCGCTCGACCGATTTCAGCTACTACACCAAGCGGATGATGCTGGCCGGGGTCTATTCGTCGACCCTGCTCTATTGGCTCGACGACAAGTCGGAAGGCAACGCCGCGACCTGGAATTTCCTCGATCGCCGCATCGACAACATCATGCAGATCACCAAGTTGCGCGGTCGTTTCGACAAGTTGGTCGACCGGTTGCCCTGGGGCCTGAACAAGGCGCTGGGGTAATATCTTCCGACGCTGCAGAGTAACGAATGATACTCATGAGCGGGGATTAGCTTTCTTCAAATGTATGTTTCGTAAAACTCGGTAAAAGATATCGCATAATCTGTCTCGCGGATTGCCCCCGCCCTTCGGACAAAGGTATCTGTGTCGCGCAGCTGCGGCGGGTCGCAGCCCTCGACACGGAAATGCGAACATGACATCCCAGAGCGAAACGACCGCCCGGTCGTCGCGGCCGGCTTGGCTGCGCCTTGGCGTTGCGGCGAAACTGGCCGCGTTGCTCGTCGCCTTCGGTTTGGTGCCCGCGACGCTCGTGCTGCTGCTGCTGCTGTCGGAATCCGACAGCCTGGCCCGTCCCTCGCTGTTGCGCCTGCGCGAGGCGGCAATCACCCTGAACGACATCGTCGACCGCAATCTTTTCGAACGCTATGGCGATGTCCAGGCCTTCACCGAGAACGCCGCGGCGAAGTCGCGCGACACGTGGGGCAAGCCCGGCGGGGCCAACCCGCTGGTGGCCGCGATGGACGCCTACATGACCAATTACGGTGTCTATCGCCTGATGCTGGTGCTGGACGACCAGGGTCGCGTTCAAGCCGCCAACTCGGTCCGTGGCGACGGCAAGCCGCTCGACACGGCAGCGCTATACGGCCGCGACTTTTCGCGCGCGCCATGGTTCACGAAGGCACGTAACGGCGAGTTCCTGATCGGGAAGACTACTGATTTCACCGGCACCGCCGTGGGCGAGCCGGAAGCCGTGCCGGAGATCGCCGGGCTGTACGGCGACGACGGCCTGGTCATCGCCTTCTCCGCGCCGATCAAGGACGCGGCGGGCCAGATCATCGGCGTGTGGGTCAATTTCGCCGATTTTGGCCTGGTCGAGAATATCGTCGACAGTTTCGGCGCCAGGCTGGCCGAAGACGGCCTGCCGGCCTACGAGATCTACGTCACCGACAAGCGGGGCCAGATGCTCATCGATCATGAGCCCTCGACCCGTGGGCGGGATGGTTATCGCCGCGATCTCGCCGCTCTCGCGCACGCCACGGCGGCGACTCGCGACGATGCCGTCTTCAAGGCCGCGCAGCTTGAGCCGACGGGGGCGATGGTCGTCGTCGATCCGCGCGACGGCGGACGCGACGCGGCCGGATTCGCCCGCAGCGCCGGCGCCTATGGCTATCCCGGGCTCGGCTGGGTCGCGATGGTCCGCATGCCCGCCGCGGACGCTTTTGCGGCCATCGAGCGGACCTTGACCGAGCTCAAGCTGGTGATCGCCGCAAGCCTGGCGGGATTGACCGTGATCGGCATCGCGGCGGGCATCGCCGCGGCCCTTCCGATCCGGCGACTGACGCGCCGGATGACGCGCCTGGCCCAGGGCGAACTGGCGGGCGAGATTCCCTCGTCGGGCAGCCGTGACGAGATCGGCGACATGGCGCGGGCGCTGGCGGTATTCCAGCGCAACATGATGGAGAACCAGCGGCTGGAGGCGGAGGCCGCGGCGGGGCGCGAGCGCGAGACGCAGTTGCGGGTCGCGCAGGAAGAGGAGGCGCGCCGGCGAATGGAGGAACGCCTCCGGCAGGAACAGGCGCAGCACGAACTGGACCAGCAGCTGCAGCAACAGAAGCTTGCCGCCCTCGAGGCCGAGCAGCAGCAGCGCGAGCGCCGCGCGGCTGAGGAGCGGGCCGCCGCCGAGGACCGGGCGCGCCGCGCCGCCGCCATGGAAAGCCTGGTCGCCGATTTCGAGCAGGTGATGGCGGGCGTGCTGGGCACGCTCGGCAATGCCGCGGAACGGATGACGACCGCCGCGGCGGCGATCACCGACATGTCGCGCGAGACCAATGGCGAGGCGGAGAAGGTGGCGGACGCGGCCCGCCGGACGGATTCCAATCTGCAGACCGTGGCGTCGGCCAGCGAGGAACTGTCCGCATCGATCGGCGAGATCGGCCGCCAGATTTCCGGCGCGGCATCGATGGCCGGAGAGGCGGTCGCCCAGAGCGAAGGCGCCGGCACCCAGATCCGCCGCCTGGACGAGACGGCCCGCGAGATCGGGCAGGTGGTCGAGCTGATCCGCTCGATCGCCGGGCAGACCAACCTGCTCGCGCTCAACGCGACGATCGAAGCCGCGCGCGCCGGCGAAGCCGGAAAGGGTTTTGCCGTGGTCGCCGCCGAGGTCAAGAACCTGGCGACCCAGACGTCGAAGGCGACGGCCGACATCGCCGATCAGATAACCTCCGTGCAGCAGTCGGTCAGCGACACCGTCGCCACCATCGGCGGCATCGGCGCGACGATCGGGCGCCTCAACGAAGCCGCGATCACCGTCGCCTCGGCCGTCGAGCAGCAGGCGGCGGCGACCAGCGAGATCGCCTCCAACGTGAACAACGCCGCCGGCGCGGTCGGTGCGGTCACCAACTCGACCGTGCAGGTGGTGTCTTCGGCCGGCCGTTCCGCCGATGCCGCCGGTGCGGTTTCCGATGCCTCGCGCGAGGTTGCAGCCGTTGCCGAGGCATTGCGCGAGCAGGTCCTGAAGTTCCTCGGGGCGGTGAAGCGCGCCGGCGAGCGTCGGGTCAGCGACCGGATCCGGGTCGATCTCGCCATCGCGGTGCGCGGCATCGACGGCGGCCATCGCCTGACCGAACTCTCGACCGGCGGTGCGCGTGTCGCCCCGGCCTTGCCGTTGCCGGCCGGCGCGGCGGTCGATCTGACGATCGCGGCGCACGGCCTGCGCCTTCCCGGCCGCGTCGTCGGACTGGCCGGCGGCGAAACGCGGGTGCAATTCCTGCTGGATGATCGGACGGCCGAGCAGGTCGAGGCGCTGATCGAGCGGCTCGACCGCCGGCCGGCCGCCTGAAAGCTCAGCCGCGCGCCATCCGGTAGGCGCCGACCTCCGTCACCTCGACGTTCACCGGCGCTTCCTCGCAGCGGTCGCGGATCGCTGCGGTGAACGCCCTGAAACTGTCGAGCGCCAGCAGTGGATTGGGGCCGTCCTCCATGATGGCCAGATGGGTGAAGTCGCAGCCGTCGGGTCCGCGGAACGAAGCATAGCGCAGGCCCGCCGGCGCCTCGCGCGCAAGCTGGGCGAACACCGCCTCGATCAGCCGGGCATTCTCCTCGGCGCGGTCGGGCTTGACGCGATAACGCACGATGACCTGTCTCATGACGACATCTCCTTGGCGGGGGTGAATCGAGGGCGGCCTGGCAGGGCCAGGCC
>JAEYTW010000652.1 GCA_023433835.1 Pseudomonadota bacterium
CCTCCACCAGGTCGATGCCGGCGGCGGCAAGGGCGCGCCGGTAATCGAGCCCCGCCCGGCGGTGGCTCTGATAGGTCGCGAGGATGAAGCAGACCTTCATGCCGGCCTCGCGATCGTCAGGATGCCGAACTTGTAGAGGCGCAGCAGGCTGCGCTGCAGCCGGGCCCGGTCGGCCGGGCCGATATCCGCGGCGAGATCGCCGACGCGGCGGGGACCCGGGGTGAGACTGTCGACCAGCCGGTCGATGGCCGGGCGATCGAGCATGACGGGATCGGAATGCAGATCGATCTGCAGCAGACGGCTGCGCCGCAGGCCGTAGGGCGCATCGGCATCGGCCCAGGCGACGGTCATGTCGTCGTCGAGCACGGCGCTGGGATGGCCGGCGAACAGCGCGAACAGGTCGGGATAATCGGGATGCACGGTATGCCGCCCCGCCTGGCGCTCGCCCAGCGTGGTGGCGTGCGCCCTGATCGCCGCCAGTTCGTCCCACAGTTCCTGGTAGGCGGCGATGATGCGCCGCCAGTCATAGACGGTTTCGGCGCGGTGCCGGCCGGCTGCTCCCATGCGGCGGCGCAGCGCGGCATCGCCGGCCAGCCGGGCGATCGCCGCGGCGCAGGCATCGATGTCGATGGCGGTCGACTGGGCGGTGTGGGCGATCAGGGTGAAATGGTCGAAACGCCGCCGGGCGTGATCGTCGGCCAGGTCGATGCCGGCCCCCGCCGGCGCGCCCAGGGTCGGGATGCGGAAACCGGTTTCGCCTTCGACCACGGTTTCGCGATAGCCGTTCCAGTCGCTGACCACGGCGGGCAGGCCGGCGGCCATCGCCTCGACCGGCGTCATGCCGAAGCTTTCCTGCACGTTGTCCGACAGCGAGACGAAGATGTCGGCCGCCGTCCAGCTGGCCCGCGCCAGTGCGGTATCGGCACCGTCGATCCAGTGCACCGGCACGGCCGGGCAATAAAGATGCTGCGCGGTCTGGAAATCGCGGGCGTTCACCGCGTCGGAGAACTGACCGACCATCAGAAGATGCAGCCGTGACCGGCGATGGATGTGACGCGCCAGATCGACGGCGCGGAACAGGGGCGTCGGGTGGGATTTGGAGCGGAAGTCGAGGCGCCCGAAATGCAGCAGCACGACGTCGTCGGGCTCGGCGCCCAGGCGGGTCCGCAGTGCCCGGCCCGGTTCGACCGCCGCATCGCTGGCGGCGTAATCCTCGGCATGGACCCCGAGGGGGATGACCGGGAACCGGACCGGCTGGGGGCCGACGGTGAAGCCGCGGCTGGCCAGGTATTCGGTCCACACCTCGAGGATGCGGCCGATGACGGCGCGCGCAGCCTGCGAGGTGCAGATCAGCGCGT
This sequence comes from Pseudomonadota bacterium, assembly GCA_023433835.1. Classification (GTDB taxonomy): domain Bacteria; phylum Pseudomonadota; class Alphaproteobacteria; order Ferrovibrionales; family Ferrovibrionaceae; genus JAFKFH01. Next base: position 1,359 of record JAEYTW010000652.1, read on the forward strand.
CCCAGCCCTGCGTCGGGGCGACCATCACGTCGCGAATGCTGCGGATCACCCGTTCGGTGGCGACCGAATGGGTGATGCCGCACAGGCTGTAGCTGCGCTCGCCGGCGAAGCGCCGCATCCAGGCGCTTTCCGCGATCAGCGGCCCGGGGGTGAACAGGCAGCCGGCCCGGCCGATCGATGGTCCGTCGAACGGCATCAGCCAGTCGGTTGCCTGGCCGGGGGCGACGGCCGCGACGCGCGCCCGGAAGTCGGCGGCATGGCGTTCGTCGTCGGTCACGCAATAAAGCGTGTCGAGCCCGCCATGGCGGATCAGCGCGTCGAGGAAGCCGGCCCCGGCCGACTGGCGGCCCACCACGCCCCGCTTGTCGCCCTGATAGGCTTCCGGGATGTAATGGATCGCGCAGTTCGGCCGGGCTGTCATGCCGCCGCTCACGCCGTGGCGCTGTTCTGCGGGTAGGTGTCGTTCGGGGTGAAGCCGGTCATGAAGCCCGGATAGTCGTTGGCGAAGCTGAAGCCCGAATTGGTGAACGTGCCGCCCGAATTGTTGACGAGGTTCAGTACCGCATCGAGCGCCATGCGCAGCGCCGGCTCGGTCCAGCCGCCCTCGGTGCCGTAGGATTCGCCGGCGAAGTAGAGATGCGAGGAGGCCGAGTAGGTCTGGTTGTAGGTCATCAGGGCATAGCACTGATCCCAGTTGCGCTGGCGATAAAGCTTGGCGCAGCCATGGTAGGTCGGCTGCATCGTCCACTGGAACACCTGGGCAGGTCGCGACGTGTCGACATATTGCGCGAAGGAATTGTTCAGCGTCGACGACGTGATGTCGTTCAGCTCGGCCGTCACCGCGTTGACGACGCTCTGTTCGCCCATCGCCAGCAGCTTCAGCGCATCGTCCTCCCAGGTATAGCTGGCCAGGATGGCGGCATCGTTGCTCTGTCCGCTCCAGCTCAGCCCGTAGGCATCCTGGACGAAGGTATCAGTGACCAGGATCTGCGGAATGGCGCAGTCGTTGTTCTGCCAATAGGCTTCCGTGAGCGGCAGGAATACCTTGCAGCTCGCGATCAGGTGCTGCTCGGCCATGGCCGTCGTTACCTGCCAGGGCAGGTCGTTGGCCGTGTTGAAGCCGGCGAAGTCGATCGAAAGCTGCGCCGCCCAGATCGGGGCGGTGACCACGGCGTAATTGGTCACGATGGACGTATTGCCCGTGTAGACGCGCAGATAGGTCACGCCGGCGGTCGTTTCCTTCTCGATCTTCGTGACCGGGCTGTTGACGTGGATCTTGGGCGCCAGGAGGCCCGTTCCCTTGGTCGCGTCGTAGAGGGACTGGCTGCCGCCGGGCGGCGGCAGATAGAACAGCAGTTCCGACAGCGACTGGATGCCGCGAAACAGCGGCGGCGTCAGCGAATTGCCATTGTTGTCGGTGACGCTGGCATCGTTGTAGTGCGGCAGGGACGTTGCGTCGTTCAGGCCGGATACGAGCTGCAGGTCTGAATTGAATCCGAACATCACGCAGCGGATGAACCACATCGCGCCGACCGCATAGAAGGCACCCCAGCTGCCGTCGCCGGCACCGATCGTATAGAACAGGCTCGATTCGTAATCGTTCATGCCGAAGCCGCCGAGCCAGCTGTTCGGGCCGGGCGTGGTCACCGCGGGGGTGAAGACCAGATCGCTGAACGACATCTTGTCGTAATTCTGGGCGATCTGCTGCCAGGTCGTGTCCCAGGTCGCTCCGGTATAGGCGGCGCTGACGTAGTTGGTGAACAGCGTGACGAAGGCGCTGACCTTGGCGGCGATGGCCTGCAGGTCGGCGTTCTGCGGCTGGCCGTTATCGGGCCAGTCGATCAGGGTCGGCGAGGTATAGACGTCGTTGGGGCCGGCGCCGTTGTTCATGTAGATGCCGGTGCCGCCCGGTGCCGAACCGGGGTTGGGAAAATCGGCCAGGTCGGCGTAGGTCGCGTTCGACGTCGTCGAATAGTTCTGGTCCTGGTTCAGGTAGTAGGCCAGCAGGCAGTTGGTCGACTGCGCCGCCGGGCCGGCCGTGCCGTTGAAGAACGGCATGCGCATGGCCCCGAACTCATAGGCGGTGAGGCCGGACCCCGCGGTTTCGGTATAAAGCCGGCCGCTGACGCGGCTCGACGCTTCGAAGATCACCACCTTGTAGCCGGCCCGCCACAGTTCGCGCGCGGCGGTCATGCCGGCCGCGCCGGCGCCGATCACCGCGACCAGCGGCGCGTCCACCAGCGACGGTGCGTTGGCCAGCGGCTGGCCGGCCGCGCCCGCATCGTTCATCAGCTTGTAGTAGTTGAACCGCAGGTCGGCGGGGTTGGGATAGTCGGGCAGCCACGAATTGCTCGTGGTGTTGGCCACATGAGGAACGCGAAACTGAAATCCGGGGCGCATCGCTCTCTCCGCATGACAACTTATGAGAGTCGATGCTCTACCACGACATTATTGCTCAGGCAACTAATTTGGCGGTATTGGGTTGTCGTCATTTTCCATGACGCTACCCTTTCCGGCTTGCTCCGCCGTACCGATCGCGCCTAAGGGGCGATGAGATTGCGCGCGACCGCCGCGACGAAGACGTAGCGCAGCGTCTTGGCCAGCGCGACCACCGCGACGAAACGCGGGAACGGCTCGCGCATCACCCCGGCGACGACGGTCAGCGGATCGCCGATCACCGGCAGCCAGCTCAGCAGCAATGACCAGCGACCGTAGCGGCCATACCAGCGCCGGGCCCGGCCAAGCATCGCCGGTCCGACCGGAAACCACCGGCGGTCGCGGAACCGGTCGACATAGAGGCCGAGCAGCCAGTTGACGGCCGAGCCCAGCACATTGCCGGCGCTTGCCACGACCACCAGCAGGGCCACCGGAATCCTGTCGAGCGCGATCAGCCCGACCAGCGCGGCTTCCGATTGCAGCGGAAACAGCGTGGCGGCGACGAAACTGACGAAGAACAGCCCGAGGCAGGCGGCAATGTCGGTCATGCCGGCATGGCCAGGCCCTTGCCGCCCAGCAGCAGGAAACGTTTGGTCCAGGCAAGGCGGGCCTGCGCCTGGTCGAGCGGCATCAGCGCCCCGCGCCACAGCGGCCCGTCATAGCCGCGGCCGATGCGCGTCCGCGCCACCGCCTCGGGCCAGCCGGCCAGCCGCACGCCCTCGCTGACCGCCGCGATCTGGTCGGCGCGCTTGATCATCGCGACCGTTTCCGCATCGGGGCTGGCGCTCAGGCCGGCGGCCAGCCGCAAGGCGCGGTCGAGCCGCCGCTTCAGCTCGTCGAGGCCGGCGGCCTTCAGCACCCGGCCGTAGGGCGTGGCGATATCGCCGAGGCCGCCGCCTTCGTGCAGATCGTGCATCAAGGCCCAGAGGCGGGCTTCCCTGGGCGCCTTGGGCCAGACGCGGTTCACCAGGATGCGTTCGACCAGCATCATGTGGCACAGGTCGTTCCAGCCATGCTCGGGGATCGACTGGCCGCCCCAGCGATCGACGCGCGAGCAGCCGCGCACCCAGTCGGCCAACTCGATATCGAGGGGCGAGGGGTCGTAGAGATTGACCCAGCGTCCCGAATGCATCCGCGACGAGGCCTCGGGCGCATCCTCATGCCCCGGAATCTTCGGCTGCCGCGTCATCTGGCGATGAGGTCGCGGATGCGCGCGGCCAGCACATCCATCGCGAAGGGCTTGGTCAGCACCGACATGCCCGGCTCCAGCTGGCCATTGTTGAGCAGCGCGTTCTCGGCGAAGCCGGTGATGAACAGGACTTTCAGGCCGGGCCGGCCGACGCGCGCCACGTCGATCATCTGCCGCCCGTTCATGCCGCCGGGCAGGCCGACGTCGCTGACCACCAGATCGATGCGCGCACCGGACTGCAGGATGCGCAGGCCCTCGATGCTGTCGCTGGCCTCGATGGCGACATAACCGAGGTCTTCCAGGAGATCCATGACGAGCAGCCGCACCGAGGGCTCGTCGTCGACCAGCAGCACGACCTCGCCTTCCCGGGCCGGCGCGCTGGCCGCCGCCTGCGTCTCGGTCTCGTCGTCCTCCGCCTCGCCGCGATGGCGCGGCAGGTAGAGGCATACCATCGTGCCCTTGCCCACCTCGGAATAGATGCGCACATGCCCGCCGGACTGCTTGGCGAAGCCGTAGATCATCGACAGGCCGAGGCCCGTGCCCTGGCCGATCGGCTTGGTGGTGAAGAACGGGTCGAACGCCTTTTCCATGACGTCGGGCGTCATGCCGGTGCCGGTATCGGAGACGCACAGCGACAGATACTGCCCTTCCTGCATGTCGAGCTGGCGGGCGCCTTCCCGGTCGATCCAGCGGTTATTCGTCTCGATCGTGATCCTGCCGCCGGCCGGCATCGCGTCGCGGGCATTGATGCAGAGGTTCAGCAGCGCGCTTTCGAGCTGCGAGGGGTCGACCAGCGTCGACCACAGGTTGATGCCGCCGACCATCTCGACCTGGATTGCCGGCCCGACGGTGCGCTGGATCAGGTCGAGCAGGCCGACGACCAGCTTGTTGACGTTGATGGCCTTGGGATCGAGCGTCTGCTGGCGCGAGAAGGCGAGCAGCCGGTGGGTCAGCGCCGCCGCGCGTTTGGTCGCGCCCTGCGCCGCGACGATTAATTTGTCGACATCGGCGACGCGGCCCTGGGCGATGCGGGCCGCGGTCAGTTCCAGCGCGCCGGAGATGCCAGAGAGGAGATTGTTGAAATCGTGGGCGAGGCCGCCGGTCAGCTGGCCCACCGCCTCCATCTTTTGCGACTGGCGCAGCTGCGCCTCGGCGCGGATCAGTTCCTCGGTACGCGCGGCCACACGCTGCTCGAGGGTCTCGTTCAGGGTGCGTGCCGCCGCCTCGGCCTGCTTGCGGGCCGATATGTTCCGGAACAGAACCGCCACCTGCCGCCGGCTCGCCGGTTCGACGCGGGTCGCCGAAACCTCGATGTGACGTTCGACCTTTTCGAAATAGCGCTCGAAACGGATCGTCTGTCCGTTGCGCAGCACGTTGCCGTAAAGCTCGACCCAGCCGTCGGCCTCCGCCGGCGCCAGGCCGCGGACCGTCCTGCCGACGATGTCGGGGATGCCGGTCTGCCGCTCGTAGCCCGGATTGGCCTCGACATGGATATAGTCGCTGAGCGGCCCATGCGGTCCGTCGAAGAATTCGATGATGCAGAAACCGTCGTCGATGGCGTCGAACAGGGCGCGGTAACGTGCCTCGCTGCGCGCCAGCGCGTCGCGGTCCGCGATCTGGCCGGTGACGTCGCTGGCGGCGCCGAACCATTCGACGATCTCGCCCGTCGGGCTCAGCAGCGGGATGGCGCGGGAGGAGACGTAGCCGGTGGTGCCGTCCGCGCGGCGCACACGGTGCTCCAGCTGGAACACCGACCTGGCCGCGATCGCCGCCTGGATGCGGGCCAGGACCAGGGATCGGTCCTCGGGCAGGATGTAGTCGTCGATCCAGGCCCCGCGGGGCACCGTGGTGTCGGCCAGGATGCCTCGGGCGTCCAGGGCCTGCATCTCGGTCCAATCCGCGCTCATCCGGTAGACGACGTCGGAGGTCGCGGTCACCAGCGCCCGGAAGCGGTCCTCGCTGTCGCGCATCTGCCGGCGCTCGCGCGCCCGCCGCAGGCTGGCGGCAATACGGGCCATCAGCTCGGCCTCGCCGAACGGACCGGCGAGGAAATCGTCGGCGCCGGCCTCGATCGCCGCGGCGGCGGCGTTCCCGCCGGGCTGCGCCAGCACCACCACCACAGGCATGTCGGCCAGCGCGGGGTCTTGCCGCACTGCTCGCAGAAGGGCTTGCCCGTCCAGCCCCGCGATCGGCATATCGGCCAGCAGCAGGTCGGGGCGATCGTGCCGAATCACGGCAACGATCTCGGCCTCTCCGCCCGTGTGCCGGACCATGTAGCGCTGGCCGAGCATGCGACCAAGCTCCGCGCGCCTGTCGGCATCGTTCATCGCTATCAGGACGGACGGCATCGTCGCATTGCCGGCCGTGCCGGGCTGATTGTCGTTGTCTCTCGCCATGCCGTACGCAGCGCCCCGCCGATTTCCCCGTAACCTAACTCGCTGAGCCCATCGTGCAAGCGGACAGTGTCGCCCGCCCCCGAGGGGGGCGGCAGATACCCGGCTCTAACCAGGGCATTCCGCGGCGGGTTCCGCGACGTAGCGCGATACCGAAGGCCCGCGCGCAGCCGATGGCGATATCGATTCAGGTTCGATGGTGTATGGTGCCGGCCCCTCGCCCCCTCCATGCAGGTCTCTCCCTCGCGATGCCCGCTGCCCGCGCTGCCATTACCCGCCGAAGCCTGTCGATGTTGATTGCCGGCGCCGCGGCGCTGCTGGCGATCATCGCGATGTCCGGGTGGCTGGCTGAAAGCACCCGGCGGTATTCGGACGCCGTCGCGCGCATGACCGAGGTCAGGCTGGTCGCCGGCAACCTGCTCAGCCAGCTCCAGGATGCCGAGATCGGCCAGCGCGGCTATCTGCTGACCGAGGAACGACGCTATCTGCAGCCCTACGAGGCCGCGCATGTCGCGGTGGAGAACACCATTGCCCGGCTGCGCGGCTTCACCGACGACGGCATCGGCATTGCCGATGCCGTGGATCGCCTCGGCGCGATTGCCGCCGCCAAGCTCGAGGAATTGGCGCAGACCATCGCGCTGACCGGTGCCGGCCGCCGCGACGAGGCGCTCGCCATCGTGCGCACCGACCGCGGCAAGCGGCTGATGGACGATGCGCGCCAGGCCCTGGCCGGATTGATCGCCCAGGCGGATGCCCAGCTCGACGAACGGCTCGCCGCGATGCGAAGCCAGGCGCGGGTTTCGCAATGGATCGCCGGCTTGGGCGGCCTGTTCATCCTGATGATCGTCGGCGGGGCGATGTGGATCGTGCTGCGCTATACCCGCGAACTGGTCGAGGCACAAAGGTCGATCCAGGTCCTCAACGCCTCGCTGGAACAGCGCGTCGCCGACCGCACGGTCGACCTTCAGCGCGCCAACGATGAAATCCAGCGCTTCGCCTATATCGTCAGCCATGATCTGCGCGCCCCCCTGGTCAACGTCATGGGGTTCACCAGCGAGTTCGAAGCCGGGCTCGCCAGCCTGCGCGGCTATCTCGACGAGCAGGCCGGCAATACCGGCGCGGCGGCGAAGGAGGCCCGACGGGCGGCGAGCGAGGACCTGCCCGAGGCCATCGACTTCATCCGTACCTCGACCGCCAAGATGGACCGGCTGATCAACGCGATCCTTGCCCTTTCCCGCCAGGGCCGGCGCATGCTGACCCTGGAAAGGATCGACATGCGGGACTTGCTGGAGACGGCCGCGGCAAACGTCCGCCACCGCGCCGGCGAGATCGGGTGCAGCGTCGAGGTCGTGCCGCCGCTGCCCTCGCTGACCTCCGACCGGCTGGCGCTCGACCAGGTATTCGGCAATCTGATCGACAATGCCGTCAAATACCTGGATCCCGCGCGGCCGGGACGGATTGCCATTCGCGGCCGCATCATGGAGGGGCGCGCGGTGTTCGAGGTCGTCGACAACGGCCGCGGCATCGCGCCCCAGGATCATGAACGCATCTTTGAACTGTTCCGGCGCTCCGGCGCCCAGGACCGCCCGGGCGAGGGCATCGGTCTTGCCTATGTGCGGGCGCTGGTCCGCCGGCTGCAAGGCGACGTGACCGTGGAGTCCGTGCCTGGACAGGGCAGCGTCTTTCGCATAACCCTTCCCCAGGTTCTCAACCCCAGCCCGGAGACGGCTCATGAACCGTGATCCTCAAGCCGTATCCATCGTCATGATCGAGGATGACGAAGGCCATGCCCGGCTGATCGAGAAGAATATCCGCCGCGCCGGCGTGACCAACGAGATCGTCGCCTTCACCGACGGCACCAGCGCGCTGGCGCATCTCCTGGGCGCGGACGGCTCGGGCCAGGCCAGTGCCGGGCGCGCGATGCTGGTGCTGCTCGACCTGAACCTGCCTGACATGACCGGCGTCGACATCCTGGCCAAGGTGAAGGCCAACCCCCATACCCGGCGTTTTCCCGTCGTCGTGCTGACCACGACCGACGACAAGCAGGAAATCCAGCGCTGCTACGATCTCGGCGCCAACGTCTACATCACCAAGCCGGTGAACTACGAAAGCTTCGCCAACGCGATCCGCCAGCTGGGGCTGTTCTTCTCGGTCATCCAGGTACCCGAGGGAGACGCATGACCGGGCCGGTCTGCCGGGTCCTCTATATCGACGACGACCTCTCCCTCGCCCGGCTTGTCCAGCGCAAGCTCGAGCGCCGCGGTTACGCGGTCGAACATGCCGGCAGCGGGCAGGAGGGGCTGGCCCGCCTCGCCCGGGGCGGCATCACCGTGATCGCGCTGGATCATGACATGCCCGGGGCGACCGGACTGGAAATCCTGCCGGCGCTGCTGGCGCGGGACGCCGCGCCGCCGGTCATCTACGTGACCGGCGCCGGCGACACCCAGGTCGCCGTCGCGGCGCTGAAGGCGGGGGCGGCCGACTACGTGCCCAAGGAGGTCGGCGAAGGTTTCTTCGACCTTTTCGTCGCCGCCATCGAACAGTCGCTCGACAAGGCCCGGCTGCGGCGCGAGCGCGAGCAGGCCGAGCAGGAGGTGCGCATCGCGCGCGACCGCGCGGAGCTGCTGCTGCGCGAAGTCAACCACCGCGTCGCCAACAGCCTGGCGCTGGTCGCCGCCTTCGTCCAGCTGCAGCGGTCCAGCCTGTCGGATCCCGAGGCACGCGCGGCGCTGGGCGAAACCCAGACGCGGATCACCGCGATCGCCGGCATTCATCGCAGCCTTTACGCGTCCGGCGATGTCGGTTCGGTAAGAATAGATACGTATCTGACGTCGCTGCTGGCGGAAATGCGCGTCGCCATGGCGACGCCGCGGCGCGCCGACGATTATATCGTCATCGCCGATCCGGTGCCGGTGCCGACCGACATGGCGGTGTCGATCGCGGTGATCGTCACCGAGCTGGTGACCAACGCCCATAAATATGCCTATCCGGACGGCCGCGCCGGCACCATCCGCATCACCGCCACCGCGGATGCCGGGCGGCTGACCGTGGGTGTCGAGGACGACGGCGTCGGCTCGCCGGAAGGCGCGGCCCCCCAGGGCACGGGGCTCGGGGGGCGCATCCTGCAGGCCATGGCGACCAATCTTGGCGCCGTGCTTCATCACGATCGCCGACATGCCGGCACCAGGGTGGAACTGACGATCCCGGTGCCGGCTTAGATCGGACCGTGCGCCAAATTCCGCGGCGGGCCGCTTAGCCTGCGGCGACGCGCTTGATCGCCGTCAGGAACCCGGTGACCTCGTCGCGGAGCGATCCGGTGGCCTGACCGACATCGCCGGATGCCCGATGGACATTGCCGGCAGCGACTTCGGACCGTTTGGCGGCGGCGAGTACCTCGACGCTCGATCGCGAAACCAGGCCCATCGCATCGGCCGCACTCGTCACGTTTCCGGCGATTTCGCGCGTGGCGAATGGATGGCGGCGATCAGCGATCCGATCTCGTCGGTTGCCCTGGCCGTCTGGGTCGCCAGGTTCTTGACCTCGGAGGCCACGACCGCGAAACCCTTGCCGGCCTCGCCGGCCTCGCCGGCCTCGCCGGCCTCGCCGGCCTCGCCGGCCTCGCCGGCCTCGCCGGCACGGGCGGCCTCGATCGTCGCGTTCAACGCCAGCAGGTTGGTCTGGCCCGCGATCGTGCGGATCAGGTCGACCACCGTGCCGATCGACTGCGCCGTATCGGCAAGCTGCCTGATCTGCCCCTCCGCCGCGACACCCTGGTCGGCGGCCGAACCGGCCATCGAAGCCGAGCCGGCGATCTGCCTGGCGATCTCCTGGATCGACGAGGTCAGCTCTTCCGACGCCGAGGCGACGGTCTGCAGGTTCGCGTCGGTCTGCTGGGCGGTCGCCGAGACGCTCGCGGATTCGGCATTCGTCTGCGATGCGGTTGCGCTGATCTCGGTTGCGGCCTGGGTCATCCTGTCGGCCGCGGTCCCGAGGGTTGCCAGCACCGTCTGCGCCCAGACGCTCGCCGCCAAGGCTGGCATCATCGCAGGCCTCTGCCCGGGCCATCCCCGTCCAATATCCCCGGCCCGCTGGCACTACCCGGTTCATCGGTAGTTGACAGACAAGTATACTAATATGGTAGTGTCCCACTGCGCCTCCGGAAGAGGGGTGGTGGGAGGATTGATGATCAAGCGCGGACGCGGTCGGGAACAGGCGGTGGCGGCAAACGGCCGCGATGCCGGCGTCGTGCCGATCCGGCGGCAGACCATGGCCCAGCAGATCCACGCCCTGCTCCGCCGTGACGTCATCGGTGGCGCCCTGCTGCCGCGTGCCGCGCTTTCGGAGGCCGACCTGTCGCAGCGCTTCGGCGTGTCCCGCACCCCGATCCGCGAGGCGCTGATCAAGCTGGCCGAGGAAGGCCTGGTCGAGATCTACCCCCAGCACGGCTCCTTCGTCGCCCCGATCACCCTGCGCGACGTCTATGACAGCCAGTTCGTGCGCGAGGCGCTGGAATGCGCGGCGCTCGAGCGCGCCATCGAACGCCTCGACCAGGTCCAGGCGACGACGCTGGCCGGCATCCTCGACCGCCAGCGCCGGCTGCATCGCGACGGCGAGGAGGATGCCTTCTTCGCCGCCGACGAGGATATGCACGCCTACATCATGGAGATCGCGGGTCATGCACTGGCCTGGCGCCAGGTCGAGAATGCCAAGGCGCAGATGGATCGCGTGCGCCACCTGACCATGCGCCTGCCGCTCAAGCTGTCCGCGGTGCTGGCCGAGCACGGCGCCATCGTCGACCGCGTCGTGCAGCGCGACCGCGAGGGCGCCCTTGGCGCCCTGCGCCAGCATCTCCGCGGCCTGTTCCGGTCGGTCGACCGGCTGATGGCCGAGAACCCCGGTTATTTCGCCGACGGCCGCTGAGGCCGCCGCTTCACTCCGATCCGACTCCTATCAAGGTGACGTCCGCGATGAAGATTACCGAGATCAAGACTTTCCTGATGCAGGCGGGCTCGCCGCCCGACCGGGCCTGGGCCTCCGATGGCAAGGGGCATCAGACCGGGTCGCGCAACTGGCTGTTCGTCAAGGTCTATACCGACGAGGGCGTCTACGGCGTCGGCGAATGCTCCGGCTGGCCGCGGGTCATCGAGACGGCGGTGAAGGATCTGGCCAGCGTGCTGGTCGGCGAGGACCCGACGCATATCGAGCGGCTGTGGCAGCGCATGATGGTCGCCCAGATGGCGCATGGCATGACCGGCATCGTCGGCGCCGGGGCGATGACCGGCATCGACATGGCGCTGTGGGACATCAAGGGCAAGGTCCTCAACACGCCGGTCTGGAACCTGCTGGGCGGTCAGGTGCGCGATCGCATCCGCATCTATGCCCATGCCTCGGCGCCGGAAGTGGCCCTGGAGCTGAAGGCCCGCGGCATCGGCGCGGTCAAGACCGGCGGCGTGCGCGATCCGCTGGCCAAGGTCGCCGCGATCCGCGAGGCGGTCGGGCCCGACATGGACATCATGGCCGACCTGCACGGCCCGCCCTGGATGACCCCCAAGGACGCGATCGTGCTGGGCCGCGCGCTCGAACCCTACAACATGCTGTTCCTGGAAGACCCGGTCGCGCCCGAGAACATCGACGGTCTGGCCCGCGTCGCCGATGCCGTGGCCATCCCGATCGCGGCGGGCGAGCGCGCCGGCACCATCTGGGGCTGGCGTCAGATGATCGAGCGCGAGATCGTCGACGTGATCCAGCCCGATACCGGGCGCGCCGGCGGCATCAGCCAGATGAAGAAGCTGGCCGGCATGGCCGAGGCCCATCACATCATGATGGCGCCGCATTCCGGCACGCTGGGCCCGGTCGCCGAATTTGCCGCCCTGCATCTGCTGGCCGCCATTCCCAACACCCTGATGCTGGAGCGCATCGAGAACGACTGGTCCGGCCGCAACGAGGTGATCACGGCCCCGCCGGTGCTGGAGAACGGCCACCTGATCGTGCCGACCGTGCCCGGCCTCGGCGTCGACATCAACGAGGAGGCGGTGGCGCAGTATCCGAGCATCCGCAACGTCTCGATCGCCGGCGGCGGCTACGAACCCGGCACCGAGCACGAGAACGTCTATGTCCAGACCCGGCTGCACCGGGAAACGGCCTTCGGGAAGCGGGGTTGACGGTTTATTTGTCAGGCGACTTGCGCTTAGTTGTAAGACAAATATACTGGCCGCGATCTGCTGAGCCCAAGGGAGGATCGTAAATGAGTGCGTTGACGCCGGAAAACCGGGCGCGGCTGGCCCGCGTTTCCACCGCGACCATCACCACGGCGCTGTTCAAGCGGGGCTTGCGCAACACCGCCATCCAGGGCGTGCTGCCGCTGAACCCGAAGGCGGCCCGCATGGTCGGCGAGGCCTTCACCCTGCGCTACATCCCGGCGCGGGAGGATCTCGACCATATCAAGGTGTTCGAGGATCGCGGCCACCCGCAGCGCAAGGCGGTCGAGGACATCCCCGCGGGCCATGTCATGGTGATCGATTCGCGCAAGGATCCGCGCGCGGCCTCGGCCGGCGGCATCCTGATCACCCGCATGATGGTGCGGGGGGCGGCTGGCATCGTCTCGGACGGCGGCTTCCGCGATTCCGGCACCTGCGCCGGGCTCGACTTCCCCGTCTACTGCGTGCGGCCGTCGGCGCCGACCAACCTGACGCTGCATCACGCCATCGACATCAACGTGCCGATCGGCTGCGGCGATGCGCCGGTCTATCCCGGCGACATCATCGTCGGCGACGACGAGGGCGTCGTGGTCATCCCCGCCGCCATCGCCAACGAGATCGCCGAGGAAGCGGCGTCGATGACGATCTTCGAGGACTGGGTCGAGGCCCGGGTGCTCGAAGGCCGTTCGATCCTCGGCCTGTATCCGCCCGACGAGAAGACCCGGGCGGAGTTCGAAGCCTACAAGGCCACGCTCTGATCTGAAGACGACCAAACCCTAGGGAGGAAAAAATGCAGATCGATCTCATCCGCCGTGCCGTTGTGGCGGGCATTGCCGGGTCGCTGATGGCGGGTTTCGCACCCGCCATGGCCCAGGACGTGCCTGCCCTGCCGACCTCGCCCGTCCAGCTCAACATCGTCGACGTCGCCGGCAACCTGGCGCTGACCCAGGAAGCGCTGGAAAACTATCGCAAGACCCATGAGAAGCTGGTCTCCAAGATCACCTTCACCAAGGCGCCGTCGCCCGAACTTGCCGGCAAGGTCAAAGCCCAGCAATCGGCCGGCAAGGTCGATATCGACCTGATCCTGACCGGCACCGATGCGCTGGCGGCCGGCATCAAGCTCGATCTGTGGCAGCCGGTCGAGGCGATGCTGGAGAAAAAGAAGCCGGGCTTCGCCAAGGCCTATCTCGAACCCGCCGCCAAGATGCAGGGCCTGGCCGAGGGCAAGGGCGTCGTCGTCACCTATTACCCGTCGGGTCCGCTGATCGAATACAATCCCGACAAGGTCAAGACCCCGCCGACGACGGCCGAGGAACTGCTGGCCTGGGCCAAGGCCAACCCCAACCGCTTCTTCTACGGCCGCCCGGCCAATTCCGGTCCGGGCCGCACCTTCCTGATGGGCCTTCCCTACATCCTCGGCGACAAGGATCCGATGGATCCGGAAAAGGGCTGGGACAAGACCTGGGCCTATCTGAAGGAGCTTGGCAACTACATCGAATACTATCCGGCCGGCACCGGCCCGACGATGAAGGAGCTGGGCGAAGGCTCGCGCGACATCATCGTCTCGACGACGGGCTGGGACATCAACCCGCGCGTGCTCGGCACCGTGCCCAAGGAAGTGAAGGTCGGTCTTCTGAAGAACTTCACCTGGGTGACCGACGCCCACTACATGGTGGTGCCCAAGGGCATCGCGCCGGAGAAGCTGGCGGTCGTCGTCGACATGATGGCCTTCATGCTGGAGCCGGCCCAGCAGGCCTATGCCTATGACGAAGGCTATTTCTACCCGGGTCCGGCGATCAAGGACGTGCCGCTCAGCATGGCCCCGGCCAAGAGCCAGGCGGCCATCAAGGAATTCGGCCGTCCGGAGTATGATGCCTGGATCGCCGACAACCCGAAGGCCGTGCCGCTCGGGGCCGATGCGATGGTCGCGGCGTTCCGGCGCTGGGATACCGAGATCGGCGCCGCCAAGAACAAGTAACGCCTGAGAGTGGAGTCGAGGGGGGGGGGGGGCGGGCGGCCGGGGCCCCCGCGCCGGCGGGAG